>JALWEA010000630.1 GCA_027039465.1 Calditrichia bacterium
TTCGTCTTCAATGCTGATTTCCGAAAAAAGACGCTCCAATTTGTCAAGACCTTCATTAATCGATTGCAGCCGATTTTCCAATTCCGTTTTATCCGAGGTCTCCCAATAGCCGCCTTCATCAATAACATCAAGCTCGGGAATGTACCGTTTTTTCAGAAAGCGCAAAAGCTGAATAATTGCAATATGAATTTCCGGCGGGGCAAATTGCGTTTTAACCGAGAGATAAGCATTTTCGGAATCAAACCGTCCTTCTTTTTTGAAAACATACATGACCGGATCCATCAGGTTGCCTTCCTTGTCAAAATAAACGGAGAACGATTCGCAATCCGGATGCAAACGAAGGCTCAAACCTTTTAAAGGTAAATGTCCCTTGATTTGAGCCCTTCCTTCTTCAATTTCCAAATGTGCGTCATCGGGCCCGGCAAAGTCTTCATCCAATTCATCCCATTTCCAATCCATGATTTGGGCAAAATCCTTTAAATCGTCTTTTAAACGGTTTAAATCGGCAAGGTCTTTTAACTTGCCTTTGTAATAAATGGTGATGCCCATCGTGAAACTCCTAAATAATGAATGGAAACAAAACGCCTGAACATAATTTGACGGTTAAAAAGCAGGAATTCAAATTTTTTTCTTAGGATCATTTGAAAAGGACGAAACGATTTTAGAAAAATTCGGCCGTTAAACATTCAGGTTTGCGCCAATTGGTTCGATAACTCAAAAATTAGTTGAACTTGGTTCAAAGGAAAAAAACAATTTGAACGAAACGGTTAATACGGACAATCGAATAGCCTCTCGCAACGCCTATGATGTTGTTGTTATCGGTGCGGGTATTGCCGGGTCGATCACAGCCCGGTTGCTGGCCGAAAAAGGCATTTCTGTCTTGCTGGTGGAAAAAGATCGTTTTTCCGGCAAGAATACGGCCTGCGGCGGTTTGTTCGATCGTCCCTATTTTGATCGATATGTTGATGATACGTCGATCATTGAGCAGGAAATTCGAAAGAATATTTTTCATCTGCCCTGGGGCGACGTGGTTTACGATTGCAATCAGGTGACTGTAAAACGCCGTGTGTACGATCGTTATTTGGCCGAAAAAGCACAAAAGGCCGGGGCGGAACTGGTGAATTCGGTCAAAGCAACGGATTTTACGATTGAAGCCCCGGGCAGAGCAACCGTTACTTTGCAGGCCGTTCCGTCCGGACAAACGCAGAAGGTACAGGCCAAACTGATCCTTTTTGCCGACGGGCCTCGTTCGTTATCCTTTAAAAATCCGCTGTTCAAAAAACAGGTTCGAAAAAAATACTGGGCTTACGCTTATGCGTACGAGGTGGAAGGTCTGCCTGTCCCGTCAGACGAAGTTCACATCTATTTTGCGCCGCAGCTTTTTCCGTGGGGCTACGGCTGGATTTTCCCCAATAAAAACGAAAGCAATGTGGGGGTGGGTACCTTACTTTCGCAAAAAGAAAACAATGAATTGAAGAAAAAATTATTTTACTTTTTGAACGAATTCCCTGCGACGGGCTCGTTGCTTTCGGGACGGGCTATTAAGGACAAAAAAGGCGGATTTATTCCAATGTGGCTATACGACCGTCTTTCGGATGATTCGCAATTGCTGTTGGGTGATGCAGGGGGCATGGTCAGTCCTTTGTTCGGTGCAGGCATCGATTACGCCATTGATGCGGCCGAAGCAGCCGCTCAAACGGTCTCGGAAGCTTTGCGACAAAACCGTTTTTCTGCGGATTTTTTGCAGCGTTACGATCAACGGATTAACGAGCGATTCGGCAAAGATTTGCGCAAGCAGATGCTATTGACGCGAATCATTTTATTGAGTCGTCGTTTTGGCAAGTTGTGGCCGGTTAAAATTTTAACGGTCATTGCTTTTGGCGTTCAATATTCCCGATGGAACAAAATCCGCATTTTGGCTTATCCGTTCCTAGGAGAACCGAAACCCTTAGCACAGGACCGACATAAATTAAATCACAAATAATGTTGGAACAGACGCATGAACAAACGCATTCAACTGCTTTCGCGATTGCCGAAATTTAAAGCCTATTATCGATTCGCTTTGGGCAAACCGCCGCTACCGGCCAACTTTACTTTGAGTCTTCTTTATTCCTGTAATTCGCGCTGCGCCACCTGCAATGTGTACAAGAAGAAGGTTAATAATTTAACGGTTGAAGAATACGATAAAATTTTTGAAAAAGTGGGCAAGGCGCCGTTTTGGTTTACTTTGAGCGGCGGCGAGCCGTTTTTGCGCAAGGATATTACGGAAATCGTCAAAGTGATTTACCGGCGATCACAACCGGCCATTATAAACATTCCCACCAATGGCAGTCTGTTTCGCGTGATTCCGGGACGTGTGGAAGAAATGCTGAAAGCCTGCCCCGAAAGCGAAATTATCATCAATCTGTCGCTGGATGAGATCGGTAGCAGGCATGATGAAATTCGGGGCTTCCCGGGCAACTGGCAGCGTGCCATGGAAACTTACCGACAGTTGCAGGAACTGAAGAAATACCCCAATTTTACCTTAGGTATTCACACCGTCATTTCGGTGTTTAACGTTAAACGTTTCCCCGATATTTACCGCGAACTGATTCAACTTAATCCCGATTCTTACATTACGGAAATTGCCGAAGAACGCGTGGAGCTGGGTACCGTGGGCGAGCCCATCACACCGGATAAAAAAGATTACGATGAAGCCATTGATTTTTTAATTAATGAAATGCGCAAGCATCGTTTGAAAGGCGTGGCCGATATTGCCCGATCTTTTCGCATTGAATACTATCAAATGGTCAAAAAATATTTGCAAGAGCAAAAGCAGATTATTCCGTGTTACGCGGGCATTATCTCTTGTCAAATTGCTCCCGACGGAGACGTATGGCCATGCTGCATCCGCGCCGATTCCATGGGCAACTTGCGTGAAAACGAATATGATTTTGCGCGTGTTTGGAACAGCGAACAGGCCAAAGCCATTCGTCGCAGTATTAAGAACAGAGAATGCGCCTGCCCGTTAGCCAATGCCGCTTACACCAATTTGCTGTTGCACCCGCCGTCATTGGGTAAGATCATCAGCCGGTTGGTGTAAAGGGAGAATCGTTAAGAGTTAAGTGTTGAAGGGTTAAATTGTGAAACTCGTGCCCAGTTCGCGGTTCCAAGTTTGCCACGTCTTCTCAGGTAATACTTGGACATTGGTTATCGGACATTGGATATTGGCTATTCAAAAAATAATTCAATTTCCAATTTCCAACACGGAATTTCCAATTTCAAGTTCGCCACTTCTTCTTAGGTTATACTTGGACATTGGTTATTGATCATTGGATATTGGATATTCAAAAATAATTCAATTTCCAATTTCCAACACGGAATGTCCAAGTCTCAAGTTTTCCACTTCTTCTCTGGTAATACTTGGAAATTGATTATTGGTCATTGGACATTGGATATTCAAAAAATACTTCAATTTCCAATTTCCAACACGGAATGTCCAATTTCCAAGTTTTCCACTTCTTCTTAGGTTATACTTGGACATTGGTTATTGATCATTGGATATTGGATATTCAAAAATATTTCAATATCCAATATCCAACACTGAATTTCCAATTTCCAAGTTCGCCACTTCTTTTCAGGCAAAACTTGGAAATTGATTATTGGTCATTGGACATTGGTTATTCAGAAATAATTCAATTTCCAATATCCAACACGGAATTTCCAATTACCAAGTTCGCCACTTCTTCTCAGGTAATACTTGGACATTGGTTATTGATCATTGGATATTGGTTATTCAAGAATATTTCAATTTCCAATATCCAACACGGAATTTCCAATTACCAAGTTCGCCACTTCTTCTCAGGTAATACTTGGATATTGATTATTGGTCATTGGATATTGGCTATTCAAGAATATTTCAATTTCCAATTTCCAACACGGAATTTCCAACTCTCAAGTTTGCCACTGCTTTTCAGGTAATACTTGGACATTGGTTATTGAACATTGGATATTGGTTATTCAAAAATAATTCAATTTCCAATTTCCAACACGGAATTTCCAATTTCAAGTTCGCCACTTCTTCTTAGGTTATACTTGGACATTGGTTATTGATCATTGGATATTGGATATTCAAAAATATCTCAATTTCCAATTTCCAACACGGAAGGTCCAATTTCCAAGTTTGCCACTTCTTCTCAGGCAAAACTTGGACATTGATTATTGGACATTGGATATTGGATATTCAAAAAATACTTCAATTTCCAATATCTGGCATCGAACATTGAGTTTCCACACAACCATTCCATTCTTAACCTATTTTTTTCTCCATCCATTCCTTTAATTCCAATACGATTCCGAAGCCCCGCTCTGTAAAAAAATTATACATCCGATTCCAATCGCCAAAAATGATTCCGAAATCGGTAAAAATATTTCAATTAAATAAAAAAAGAAAAAACATTGTTTTAAAGTTTGTTATTGGATGTTAGTTTGTTGTTTTTGTTGAAATTAAAGATTAAATTGACATGGGATGAATAGCTGCTTAAGTTTGCCGATGTCTTTTAATTGAAAAATACGTACGTTTTTCAGAGAATGGCATGACTCTTGTAATGAACAGATCTCTGAAAGACGGAAATAAGGATATGAAGAACTCAATTTACGCACTTTTAATCGGATTAATATTTCTCGGGTTTTCACAGGCAGGTGATCGTTTTGCCGGTGTGTCTAGTAATCTATTTTTGCAGGCGGAATTAAGCCCTCGTGCTGCGGCGCTTGGTGGGGCCTATTCGGCGATTGGCAATGATGTTTACGCCATGTTTTACAATCCCGCCGGGTTAGCTAATATGAAACGAAACCAGGTGGGATTCAATCATGTGCAGTGGTTTCAGGATATTCGCATGCAAAATTTAAGCGCCGGTTTCAAGTTGGATCCCTGCTTTTTTGTGGCCGCCGGATTCTCCTATTTGGGTATGCCCTCCATTCAAGGCAAAGATCGTTACGGTCAAAATACGGATGCGCTTACCGTAAACAGTTCCATCATGCAGATGTCCATGGCTTACAAATTGCATCCAAGTTTTTCCATTGGATTTGGGGTTAAGTATTTTCGCGATAATTTGGCCGGTTACGTTGCCTCGGGTTTTGCCTTTGATTTCGGGTTTTTCATGGAAACGATCATACCGCATTTGTCCCTTGCCGCATCGGTGCGCAATGTGGGCAACAAAGTTCGTTACAATGAAATGAGCGAAACCATTCCTTTTAATTATCGTATTGGTTTGGGCTATCGAATTCCGAGTTTGCATTTGCGTCTTGGGCTGGATGGGGTGCATTCAAATGATCAGGGCTGGCTTCTGAAGAGCGGCATTGAAATCGATTTTTTAAATCGGGCGTTTTTACGTGTGGGGAATGCCTGGTTTTCAGCAAACGGTCTGCAGCCCTCGTTCGGCATCGGCGCCCGACCGATCAAAAGTTTGGCTATTGATTACACCTTATTTAATCATCAAAATTTGGGATTAACCCATCGGGTGGGACTAACATTTAGTTTTTCTTTAAAAGGAGAATCCAAACGACTGGCTGCCCGAAATATGATGTTGCTACAACCGCCTCAAAGAGTTTACGGATTTTTACAGGGGGATAAGATTAAATTGGAATGGAGCGATGTGCCCGGAGCGGCGTATAATGTTTACGCACGAAAAAGTTCGGATAGTCAGTGGAAAAAAGTGAGTCCGCGCTTATTGTGGGCGCATGAATTTTTAATCAACAACCCCCCTGTACCGGTAGCAATCGACTTTGCAATCACTAGTGTTTTAAACGGTAAGGAAAGCGCATTTTCAAGAATTGTTACGGTGGAAATCAAATGAAGATCAGGAAGACAGCCTTAATACTTTTTTCGCTTTTAACCGCTTTGTGTGCTTTTAATCTGTCTCCCCTTTGGGCGCAAACAGATCGCATTGCATTGGAATGGGATGCCAATTCCGAATCGGACATGTATTTGTATCGGGTCTTCAAAGGCAATGATGCCAATCATCTTAAGCAAGTGGATAGCATTTATCATCCGGAAACGTCATTTACCGACTATCATGTACAAAAGGGCGTGCAGTATTTTTACGGAATAAAGGCCGTGGACTTTTCACTGAATGCCAGCCCCATGTCCGATTTGCTTTCAGTTGCCATTCCTAAAATTACAAATCTACCGTCCGAAATGGAGCTGCCTGCCGATACGACCGTTATTTTGAATCTGGATGATTATGTCGTGGATCCGGACAATGATTACAGCCAATTACAATGGGAAATCAGCGGGTATTCGCAAGTGGATGTTTACTTATCAAGATCGGCCCATACGGTGACGATTAAAACCCCGTCGAATTGGAATAGTTCGGAACGAGGAATTTTTAAGGTCACCGACCCCGACCATTTGTTCGATCAGGCCGCCATGACCATTCGGGCAA
>JALWEA010000631.1 GCA_027039465.1 Calditrichia bacterium
CTTCCGGGATAAGCTCCGGCGCGATATATCCGGCTCTTGGACGACCATCTCTCGGATTTCGTTTAGAATCGGTTCTGTGAAATTTTTTCCATAGATTTCCATACCCCGAATATAACATATTTACCCCACTGTGTCAAGAGTGTACCCAGTTCAGGTGCCCCGGGGGTGGGTTACTC
Organism: Calditrichia bacterium; assembly: GCA_027039465.1. Lineage (GTDB taxonomy): Bacteria > Calditrichota > Calditrichia > Calditrichales > Calditrichaceae > Caldithrix. The sequence continues at coordinate 177 of JALWEA010000631.1, forward strand.
AACCTCCCTAAGCTTATAATGGGCTGGGTGAGTCAAGAGTAGTCACCCCTTATTTTCAAGAACATATTTTAACGAAACCGGCTTGGCCGTTGGCACATCCTGGCAATAGAATTCGACGCCCTTATTCATTAAGCGCTTAAAACTATTAATTTCCTCATCATTCAAAAACAGATACGGTAAAAATTCCCGGCGTCCGTCCTTAAAATGGATGCCGCCCACATTAACATTTCTTACAACAATGTGGCGCTCCCAAAGCGCTTCCACCGTAAAAGGCGAATTGACCAAAATGATGGTCTTTCCCCAATCGTTGTCTTCCTTTTTTGCTTCCTTTGACAAATTATCAACGCCCACCACATAAGCCTTAATATGGTCGGGCACAATGGACAGATACAATTCCTTTTCCCATTCATTGGCTGCAACCGAGTCATCGCACAAGACAATGGTATCCGAATTCAAATGCTGTGCCCAGCCAATGACCACCTGTCCGTGGATCAGCCGGTCATCGATACGAAATAATTGAATTTCCATTGCTTCCCTTCAACGCACAACCATACCCTTTTGGGCATCCGTGACTATTTTATCCAACAATGCTTGCCATTCCAGGCGCGAATGATTAATCAAATAAGAAATCAGCATCGGGACATTAACCCCGCTGATCACCGTGGTTTTGTCCGCATGTTCATGCTTTAATTTGTTGCCTATAATCCAGCAATTACTCCCCATCAAATCCACAAAAACAAGAATTTTTTCCGGATTGCGTGCACGAATTTCATCATTTATTTCTCGGATAATTTCTTCGGAAGATAATACCTGCGTCGAATAACAATGCAATTGCTCTTGCGCCCCGACCAATTTCTCGCTCACCTTGGCCAGGCTGCAGGCCAAATCGCCATGGGTTACGACAATCGCCAGAATATTCACAGCTATTCCTTATCTTTTTTCAAATATTCGTGATCCTGATACAAAGGCACTTCATCCTTGTTCATCATATATTCTTTAAGCCGTTTGTTAAATTCTTTGGCCGCATGGTAACCGTAAGTTTTTAACAAATGATTCAAAGCGATGGTTTCGGCAATAACCGTAATATTTTTACCCGGATGTATCGGTAACATGATCTGCGGAATCTCCACGCCCAAAATCTCGGTGGTTTTGTCTTCCAATCCGGTGCGATCATATTCTTTGGCCGTGTCCCAATCCACCAAATGGACTTCCACTTCCACGCGCTTTTGCATACGAATGCCGCGAATACCGAAAATGCGCCGCACGTCAATCAACCCCACGCCGCGAATTTCCAGCACATGTTGGGCAATTTCCCGTCCCTTGCCGATCAAAACTTTCTCCGCCTGTTTGGTAATGATCACCAAATCATCGGCTACAAGTCGGTGCCCGCGTTCCACCAGGTCCAACGATATCTCACTTTTCCCGATGCCGCTGCGTCCGGTGAACAACATGCCGATCCCGTAAACATCCACCAAAGAACCGTGCATGGAGGTGCGCGGAGCAAACTTTTCTTCCAAATATTCGCTTAAAAGATGGACGGCGCGCGTGGTGCTCAGCGGAGTGCGCAAAATGGAAATGTAACGTCGGGTGGCTGCCTGGATCAAATAATCGGGCACTTCATTATTGTTGGTAACAATAATGGCCGGAATCTCAAATTCGATAAACCGGTCAATCGAGCGTATCAATTGTCTCGGCGGCAAACTGAACAGGTATTTTATTTCGGTATTGCCTAAAATCTGCAAACGATCCGAGGTAAACAATTCCACAAAACCGGAAAGGGCCAACCCCGGACGGTGCATTTCGCTAGTCACGATTTTACGGTTCAGGCCGTTTTCCGAGCACAGGAGCTGCAATTTGAGGCGCTCCTGATTTTCTCTCAATAATGTCCGTACGGTAATAAATTCTTCCATAGTATCTTTAAGTTATAAAACTAAAATTGTGTGTGCAAAAAAAAGAGGCGTTCTCCGAAAAGAACGCCTCTTATGATATTCGATCCTATCTATTCAACCATCTCGGTGATTTTGCGTTTGTCGTGCTCACGAATCTTATCCTTAATTTTCGTGATCTGTCGTTCGACATTGTCGATGGCCAAGTCAATGGATTTGAAAATGTCGTCCGAACGCTCCTTCACAATAAAATGTTTTTTCCGAAGTTGAACTTTAAATTCCACCACCTGATTCAGTTTCTCGTAGGAAAAAATTGCGTCTATATTCATAATCTGGTCCGCAAAACGATCAAGCCGTTTCATTTTATCCGCCAGATAACTCTTTAACCGTTCCGGTGCTTTGTAACCTCGTGTGGTGATTGAGATGTTCATCACGACCTCCTTCGGTTTTTGGATGATTTTTCATGGCTCCTCGGATGAGCCCGGTTATAAATATTTTTTAAATGTTCAATGGATAAATGGGTGTAAACCTGTGTTGTGGAAAGATTTTCGTGCCCCAAAAGATCTTTGACAACCCGAATGTCTGCACCGGCATTAAGAAGATGGGTTGCGTACGTGTGGCGTAAAATATGCGGACTCTTTTTTTGAATTTGACTGACACCGGATAAATACTTTTTTACAATACGTTGAACGGCTACTGGATACATCTTTTTTCCCGTCTTAAGCACAAAAACATTATCGACTGTTTTTTCCGCATATTGAGGTCGAATCGCTAAATACCTTTCCAAAACAAGTTTGGCGCTACCGCCGAACGGAATGATGCGCTCTTTGTTTCCTTTACCTGTAACCCGGATCAGCCGTTCCTTAAAGTCCACTTGTCGAACCGTCAAATTGATTAACTCCGACAAACGCATTCCGGTTCCGTACAACAATTCCAAAATGGCTAAATCACGCAGTCCTTCGAAAGTCCGGTAATTAGGTAAACGCAATAAACTCTGCATTTCTTCCGTGGTCAGATATTCCGGCAGTTTTTTTTCGAAGCGCGGCATTTTAACCGTAGAAGCGGGATTTTTGTCGATCACGCCCTGCTTCAGCAAAAAACGAAAAAATGATTTTAAAGTGGCTAATTTACGCGCAATTGTTCGGCGGGAAATATTCTGTTCCTGCAGGCGGATCAGAAAATAGCGCAATATTTTTTTATCGATAACATTCCAGAAAATGCGGTCGGAGCCAAAGTGTTCTTTTAAAAATATTTCAAACTGGCGTAAATCCACTTCGTACGAACGAATCGTATTTTTGGAGTAACGTCGTTCCAGATAAAGATATTTTAAAAAGTCCTTAATGTACTTTTGCATTTACCTTAACTTTTTAGTCAGCGGGCTCTTCATATTTGCAATTGGGACAGCGATAAATGTGCCCTTTGCTTTTCAAATTTTTTTCCACCATGTACGGGTTGCCGCATTGCGGACATTTTTTGTCCACCGGTTTGTCCCAGGACATGAAATCACATTTGGGATAGTTGGAGCAGCCGTAAAAAACGCGCCCTCTCTTGGTGCGCCGTTCCACAATCTGACCGTCGCAGCCTTCTCTCGGGCAGGGTACGCCGATGGAAAGCGGTTTGGTGTTTTTGCACTTGGGATAATTGGAACAGGCCAAAAACGATCCGTAGCGTCCGTGCTTAATCACCATCGGAGCGCCGCACAACTCGCAAACTTCGTTGGTTACTTCCGGCTCCTGCTCTTCTTTTTTTAACGGTCGGGTGTTCTTGCATTCCGGATAGCCGCTGCACGCCAGGAACTTGCCGTTGCGGCCCCAGCGCACCACCATCGGTCGCCCGCATATTTCACAGACTTCATCCGTTTCTTCGATGATCAGCGACTTCAGTTCATCTTTCTGCTTTTTGATGCGTTCCAAATCCTGCTCGAACGGTTCGTAAAATTCCTGCATCACCTTTTCGTAGGTCGCGCCGTTGTGGGCGATTTCATCCAGCTTCTCTTCCATCTTGGCAGTAAAGGAAACATTAAACAGATCGGGAAATCCCTTAATCAAAATCTTGTTAACCGCTTCGCCCAATTCCGTGGCAAAAAGTTTTTGCTCTTTGCGTTCCACGTATTTGCGCTGCAAAATGGTACTCACAATTTGCGCGTACGTACTCGGGCGCCCGATGCCCAATCGATCCAGCTCTTTAACCAGCGTGCTTTCGGTGTAACGTGCGGGCGGTTTGGTAAAATTCTGTTCCGGCGTCAATTCGGAAAGCTCGCAGGCCAGGCCTTCCTGCAAATTCAAAGGGATATTCAATTTGTCGCCGTTGCCGTTCAATTCGCTGTCTTCCTTGTACACCTTCATGAAACCAGGAAACTTCATCACCTCGCCGTCAGCCGCGAACAAATACTTCCCGCCGGAAACTTCCACGGTTGTTTTCTCGAAAATAGCCGGATTCATCTGGCAGGCCACAAACCGTTTCCAGATTAAATCGTACAAACGAAACTGCTCGGCGCTCAACTTGTCTTTCAGGGCCTCCGGCGTAAATTCCGGTGAAATGTACGTGGGACGAATAGCCTCGTGCGCGTCTTGGGCCGTCTTTTTACTTTTGTAATGCTTGGGACGCGCCGGTAAATAGTCTTCGCCGATCGCCTCTTTAATGTAAGTGCGCACCGCATCGATGGCCACATTGCTGATGCGCGTGGAATCGGTACGCATGTAGGTAATCAAACCCACGCTGCCCTGACCCGGAATTTCCACGCCTTCGTACAACGACTGGGCAATTTGCATTACCCGGCGCGTGGACATGCGCAATTGGCGGGAAGCCACCTGCTGCAGGGTGCTGGTGGTAAAAGGCGGCGGTGCCTGACGCTTGACTTCTTTCCTTTGTACGGAAGAAATTTTAAAGGCTTCGGCGCGAATGGCGGCAAGATGTTTTTGGGCTTCTTCTTCGTTGGAAATTTTTATTTTTTTATTATCGAATTTAATCAGCTTCACACGAAAAGGATCGTAACCTTCCGGACGAGCCAGTGCAAATATGTTCCAGAACTCTTCGGGCACAAATTGGCGGATTTCCTCTTCACGCTCGCAAATCAGCCGCAGCGCAACCGACTGCACCCGCCCTGCGCTTAACCCGCGGTAAATGATCTGCCACAACAGCGGACTGATCTTGTAACCCACAATGCGATCCAACACCCGCCGCGCCTGCTGCGAGTAAACCCGGCGCATGTCAATGGTTCGCGGGTGTTTCATGGCCTCGTCCACGGCATTCTTGGTAATTTCATTAAACTCGACCCGGTAAACATGATCGTCGTCTTTTTGCAGAATGGTGGAAATATGGTAGGCAATCGCTTCGCCTTCACGGTCAGGGTCGGTGGCCAAATAAACTTTTTCCGCCTTGCTCGCTCGGGCTTTCAAATCTTTAATGATTTTTTCTTTACCGCGAATTTTAACGTACTGCGGTTTAAAACCTTCTTCGATGCTCACACCCAGTTTGGTTTTCGGCAGGTCAATGATGTGTCCGACCGAGGCGGCAACTTCATAATCGGAGCCCAAATATTTATTGATCGTTTTCGCCTTAGCGGGAGATTCAACAATTACTAACGATTTTTTAGCCATAATAATGTTCTTAAGCCTCTCTTATCTTAATAAATAATAATGGAAAGTTTTCCGGAAAGCAACTCAAAATTCAATTTTATTGAATTGAATTCGAGCCGAACGGATAATAGAACCCGTCCCAATTGCCTCGGTTATTTAAATCACTTCCGAAAATAATGGAGCCTGCAATGGTTTTAATATCGTCTATGGTAATGATAGAAGTTCCGAGCGTTAAGGCCTTCTCAATAACCATTTCAAACTCGTAATCGTCAAGCAATCCCAATTGCCGCAACTGAAGCAAATAGCCGTACGCTTCCGGCTGGATAACCATTTTTTCCACTTCGTGCAGCACCCGGCTGGAACGCGAAGAATATTCCAGCGGCTCTTCTTGCGATTGCCCGTTTTCCTGAAAGTGATTAAACACCCATGAAAAGGCAAAATTGATCTCGTTTTCGGAATAACCGCGCGAGATCAGTTTTTTGGAAATGTTGCTGTAATTACCTTTTACCTGCGAACGTTTTAATTCCTGTAAAAGGTAAACAATGATTTCTATTAAGCGTTCCTGTAACATTTTCTTCTTTTAATTCCCGTTTTTTCTTAAAGCATTCCTCTTAACTTAATGCCATGCGCCTAAGTTCCGTTTGCATTGTACTTTGATTAGGCGCTAAAAGTTGTGCCCTATGTCATTATTTGACGGGCGAACATCCGTAATGATCAATTGCACCTTGGTCGAACCGCGCCAATTGTTGATGCCCATCCGAAAGGC
>JALWEA010000632.1 GCA_027039465.1 Calditrichia bacterium
CATTGATCTTACGCGCTACCAGGTGATCAACTGCTACATGGGACGCGTCGGCTTGATTAATTCCGGTGGCGCTTCCAGCGGTGCGGGTGATTTGGCACAGGCGGTGCGGACGGCCGTGATCAACAAACGCGCCGGCGGCATGGGATTGATTACGGGTCGTAAAGCCTTCCAGCGCCCGATGAAGGAAGGGATTGAATTGTTGAATGCCGTACAGGATGTATTTTTGAATAAAGATGTTACCATTGCCTGAGGCGATTTTTAAAATTAGAAAATTAAATGGTTGAAACAACGAACGGTAGAGAGGTCACCCATGGCGTCTCTGCCGTTTTTTAGTTTGTCAGCGTTCGATTTTATGGAGATTATTTTGGGCGAATGCGTAAGCCTCCGGTGTATCGATATCGATCCACCATTCGTCATCGTTCATGAACACCGCTTCCATGTCCCGAATACGAATCAATTCCCGAACGGCTGCGCTGATGGATTCTTCGCCTTTTTTCAATTCCGCTTCTATGCCGTCGAAAAAATCCGGTTTTAAACGGAAAATGCCGCAATCGATGCCGTTATAATCGTTCAGTTCCTTGCCGATGCGTACAATGCGATGATCTTCGAAAAATACTTTGGTGGCATCATCGATGTCAAAGATGCGTTGCACATCCGGATCGACCAAAAGCAGATTAGCCCGTTGAGAGCTTTCGACGACCCGCTTTAGCGCTTGCGGAGAGACAATGTGGTCGGACATGGAAAGGATAAACGGCCGGCCGTTTACCGCTTCGCGTGCGGCATACACGGACAGCCCGTTGCCACGTTCCCAATCCGCATTGAAAACCGTTTGGATGTTCAAACCAAAATTGGCATGTTTATCTAAATGTTCTTCGATCATTTGCGCCTGATAGCCGACGACGATTACGAATTCATCGATGCCCGCTTTGTTCAAATTGCGCAGGATATGTTCCAAAATGGTGCTTTCGCCAATTGGCAAAAGCGTTTTGGGTCGATTATTCATTAAACGGCTGCCGCGTCCGGCGGCCACGATAACTGCTTTCATTCTTTAACATTATCCTTTGTCATTCTTTGTTGTTTCCCGAAGGAAATTTCAAATGGTTTGCTGTTCTGTTTGTTTCTCCGTTTCGTTTGGTACGAATTCAATGTTGCCCGCTTTTTGCTGTTGGGCCTGCCACCAGCGATCAAGCTGCGGTGCTATGAAATAGACAAAGATGGCTAGGGCAAAACCGGCGATAATATCGACGGCGTAGTGGTGACGCAGGTAAATGGTAGCAAAAACCAGACTCACGCCGGGAATCAATAAAATCCAGAAAAGTGTTTTGCTGTACCGATAGGCGTACATTAAGCTGATTAGTGTTACGGCGCAATGCAAACTGGGAAAGGCCGCTCTGGAAGATGACGGATTGATGTTGGCCAATCGGTTTTGCAGATGGGTGATCATGCCTCCGCCGAAATCGCGCGTGAATTGACCAGCCAGCGTGATGCGCGGCGGCGCTGCCGGAAAAATAATGTAAAGCACGTAACCGAAGTAGAAGGTCAAGATGGTGCCTACCAAAACAACACGCATTTCCCTGGGACGATTGGAAATCAATAAATACAGCACGACCACCGTAGCCACCAAAAAATAATTCATGTAGCTGATGCTGAAATAATCGGTCAATCGGGGATGGTAAAATTTTTGCGCCCACAGAACCGGTTCAACGCCGAACAGAAGTTTGTCCCAGTGTACTAATGTTTGGTGAATGTCGCCGGGATTGACAAAGCCGATGGTATCGTGCATGTTGGTGTAAATGGCAATGCAAAACAGGAAGGGCATGATGTCGCGCAACCACCAAAGATATTTCCACCACGGTTTGTATTTTACGAAATAGTAGAAAGCGACCATTAAACCCAAAGTAACGCCCAGGCGAATCAAACCGCCGTAATATCTGCGCGGAACGTGCATGCCGGCGGAGAAGAAATAATGATTGGCTTTTATGGTAATCAATAACGACGGAATAAAGAACAGCAAGGCTAAAAATTCTTCCAGTCGCAATTGAAAAATGAGTTTTTTCAGTTTTTTCATCATTCCGTTCCAAAATTCTTATGTCGCAATCAGCGCTTTCTCAAAACCGTTGAAGTTAAGGATTTTTACTGTGGATTCAAAAGAAAAATGAGTTTAGGGACTCATCGCCGGCCGTTCTTTGCTGCAGCAAAAAAGGGGGCCTCGGATTTGGTGGAAGACTGAGTATGGTGGAAAAATAGAAAATTTTCTTCCTGAGTTTCATTTTGCAAAAGGACTCACCCCCGGCCCCTCTCTGCTGCCGCAAAGAGGGGTGCCTCGGTTTTGGTGGAAGGAAAAAGATTGAGCTAAAATAAGTAAGTAAATATGGTTTTTCCCCGAGTTGATCACCAAATTTCGTCCCCCTCTTTTCGAAGAAGAGAGGGGGAATGAGGGGGTGAGTTCAACATCGCAAAGAAATTTTTCTAAGGTCTCGATAAAAATAATTGGAAAATTACATCATGAGTTTACTCTTTTAAATCCGGTATTTTTCCCAAAGGACTCACCCCGGCCCCTCTCTGCTGCCGCAAAGAGGGGTGCCTCGGTTTTGATGACAGTCGGAGTATGGTGGTAAAATAAAAAGTGTCCTTACTGAATTTCATTTTGCAAAAAAGGATGAAAGATTGATAAAAAATGAGATTGGGAAATTGTGCCCTGTATTTATTTCTGTAAATCCAATATTTTCCCAATTTCTTCCGGAGAGTACCACCGGCCGTGACCGATGCCAGGGCACAATTCCTTAACCGCTTGCCAGCTTGATTCGTTATTTAAATTTTCAGGCCAAAAGGGAAAGGTGCGACATTGCAGGGGGCGTACTTCGTAAATTAAACATTGGTGATCTTCCAAAAAGACACAGGCTTCGTCTTCACCGTCGTAAAGGGCAAGTTTGTGGTCAATTTCCCTTGTGAAGGTATTCAGGAATTCTTTGTGACCAATCTGCAAAAAACGGGCGATCTTCCGGGCCTCTTCTTCGGTTAAATAAACGTAACCTCCGCTGATTCGGCAACAGGCGGAACATTCGGGTTGGCATTCGAAACGAACTCCGGATTTTGGAATGTATTGCATGGGCCTTTCCTTGATCGGTTAATTTGTAAAAGGTAGCCAAAAAAACTAAATTGTCCAAAATTAGGATGGATATGGAACGAATTATTTTACATGTGGACATGGATGCTTTTTTTGCCGCCATCGAGCAGAGAGAGCATCCTGAATTTAAAGGCAAGCCGGTGATCGTAGGCGCGGATCCCAAAGAAGGCAGGGGGCGCGGTGTGGTTTCCACCTGTTCGTATGAAGCGCGTAAATTCGGCGTACATTCGGCCATGCCTATTTCACAAGCGTACCGACTGTGTCCGCAGGGCATTTACGTTCGGCCCAACGGTGCGCTGTATTCCGCTGTCAGTAAAGAGATTTTCGAGATTTTTTACGAATTCACCGATTTGGTGGAGCCTCTTTCCATTGACGAAGCTTTCCTGGATGTAACCGGTAGCACGCGTTTATTCGGAGACGGGGTGACCATTGCCAAAAAGATCAAGCAGCGCATTGTGGAAAAAGAACGGCTCACGGCTTCCATCGGCGTGGCGCCTAATAAATACCTGGCAAAAATTGCCTCCGATTTGGACAAGCCCGACGGACTGGTGGTTGTGGAAGCGGATAAAATCGAAGCATTTTTGCATCCGTTGGACATTTCGCGTTTGTGGGGCGCGGGTAAAAAAACGCAACAGGTGTTGCATCAAATGGGCATTCGTACCATCGGCGATCTGGCGCGTTTTCCATTGGATGTTCTTAAGAAAAAGTTGGGCAGTCAAGGTGAACATTTTTATCGGCTGGCGCACGGTATTGACGACCGACCGGTAGTGGTTGAGGACGAAGTGAAGTCGGTGAGCAATGAGCACACCTTCGGTCGGGATACATCCGATGAAGATGAAATTCGCCAAACTTTGCTTTTTCTGGCTGAAAAGGTCGGCTATCGGTTACGTAAAAAACAGTTAAAGGGCAGAACCATTCATCTGAAATTGCGTTACGAAAATTTCAGCACCATTACCCGCAATCTGAGTTTGAACCATTTGACCGATCGCACCAAAGAAATTTTTGAAGTGGTTCAACGGCTTTTTAAGGAAAATTATCAACAAGGACGCAAAGTTCGTTTGCTTGGTGTGGGGGTAAGCGGATTTGAAGAAAAGGCTGCGGGACAGTTGTCGTTGTTTCAGGATCAGGAAGAAAAGCACGAGCGGTTGGATCGCGTGCAGGACTTGTTGGCCGATCGCTTCGGCAAACACATTATTCACCGCGCCGAAAGCATCAGGCCCGGGAAGAATGCGAAGGGAGAGCCGGAAGAGGGCGGGTAATTGGAACGAGTTGATGTTAAGCGTTATTCGTTATTCGTATATCCGTTTAGCGGTGGTTGGCGGCAGGTTTTGCGCAAAGTGTAAATTAAAAGTTCTCCCGCTTTGAGTACCTCTTCTTCGTTTGGACAAGTTCCTAATTCCCAGTTCCTAACGCGCGTCTCGATACGATCCCGCTGACGCGGTCTCTACTCGACAACCGGTTGCGCCACCAATCGCACAAACCGCACTTTCCGAATAACGAATATACGATTACACGAATAACTCCAAGACTAATTCCCAATTTCCATTCCCTAATCGCAGGCAGAATCGTATTGAGGGACAGATAGACCACTCATTGCACAACTAATGGATACGCATACACGAATAACGATGAGTCCAATTTCCAGTTCCCAATAATTTTACAAAGACCGTTCCCCGCCTTAAATTAAAAACAAATTTACAGTTAACCCCATTACCGGAGAGAAACCATGCAAGCCCAAAAATCTTTTGTCTTTTGTCATTTGTCTTATGTCTTAAAATTTTCTTTTTTCCTTTTTCTTTTTTCCTTTTTTCTGCTTTCATCTTGTAGAAAAAGCACCGAACCCATCTACAACCCGCAAAACCTGCAACTTTCCGTAGCCGACGTTTCCTGCACCGAAGCCTGGCTGAAGCTGAAAACGCAAATAGCGCAGAAGGATTCTTCCGATTTAAAACTGCAGCTTTACCGTAACGACAGCCTGATTGTGAACAAACCTTTAACAACCGCCGACTCAGTTCTTTACGTTGACGGCCTGCAACCGGCCACAAGCTACGCTTTTACGGCCAAGATTTTGAACGGAAGTAAGATGTTAGCTGTAAGCGCTAAGGTGGAAGCCACGACCATGGATATCACCAGCCACAACTTTACCTGGCAGACTTTTGAATTTGGCGGACAGGGTGGCAGCAGCAGTTTTTACGATGTGGCCATTATTGATGAGAACGATATTTGGGCGGTGGGTGAGATTTACACTGAAAATGATAAATACAATGCTGCCCATTGGGATGGGGAGAAATGGGAATTAAAAAAAATATTATTCCATACGTTTTGTACTCACGGTAGTATGTTTCAATATCCTGCAAGGTCTGTCTATGTTGTAAACAATACGATATTTATTTCATCTGGCTCAGAAATAACATTTATTAAAAATGGAATTCAGATTAAGAATCAATGTACTCCTGTGTCAATAAACAAAATCTGGGGTACTTCGGATCATGATTTGTATGTGGTAGGCAACAACGGATTGATAGCGCATTACGACGGTCGTCAGTGGTACAAAGAAAACAGCAGTACAGATATAAATTTATTGGACATTTGGGGAGCTAACGCGAATGAAATTTGGACTGCTGGTTACAGTTCAAAATCAGGTGAAAGTATTGTGTTGCACAAAAAAAATAATTTTTGGCGAACAATTTATAAGGTAGAGCCTGAAGATTTTCGCTGGAATTTCCGTTTATCTGATACACTTTGTGGTGTAGTAACAAGTTTATGGACTTTAAAAAGTAGAAAAACATGGTTTACTACCAGTTCCGGAATTTATTATTCTTTATTTTTTGGAAAACATAGAAAAGATATTTTGAGTTGGGCGCCTTCTTATACCGTAGGATATCCTACTCGAATACGTGGAGAAAATACAAATAACATTTTTTCAGTTGGACATTTTGGTACCGTTGTTCATTGGAATGGATTGAATTGGAAACATTATAATGAATTATTTACGGCATCTGGATTGATATTAAGATCAGTTGCAGTCAAGGATAATTTAGTTGTTATTGTTGGTGATAAAATAATTTTAGGTAAAAATAAAAATTAGGAGAATGTGAAATGAAAAAAATAAGGTTCTTTTTAGTTTTGAGTGGGTAACCTCATTTTCAATACCTCACATAATGAGGATTAATTAATTGGAAATTGAGATTACCCGTAGCCAAATAAGCCATTATTTTTAAATTTCTAAATGTACTAAA
>JALWEA010000633.1 GCA_027039465.1 Calditrichia bacterium
GAAAACCATTCAGCAAATTTACAATGCCGATTACCGTTTCGCCAAACCGCCGGACAAACCGCGCCTGCTTTCGGTGATACCAGGAGATCACAAAGTTATTTTGGTTTGGGATTCCAGGGCGGAAAAATCGTGGGATCCGTTTTTGCAGGAATACGATTTTGAAGGTTACCGCATCTACCGCAGTACGGAGCCGCAATTTCTGGAATCGCGCATTATTACCGATGCTTACGGACGGCCGACTTTCGGCAAACCCATTGCCGAATTCGATTTAAAAGACGGCATCCAAGGCTTGCATCCCATTGATGTTCAAGGCGCTAATTTTGATTTGGGCAAAGATACGGGCCTGCAACACTATTACGTCGACACAGATGTCAAAAATGGGCAAACCTATTATTACGCGATTGTCAGTTACGATAAAGGTTACATTGATACCAGCGCCACCGGAGCATTGGAGGGAATTCCGCCTTCAGAGTGCACTAGCAAAATTGATATGGATGTGGCGGGTAATGTGACAACCGACATCAATACGGCAGTGGTGGTTCCGGGTGTGCCTGCCGCCGGAACAACGGATGCCAGTGTTGACGGAGATATCGACCGGGAAACCATTGGCACGGGTGATTTTGAAATTCAATTTATTGTACCCGATTCCGTAAAAGACGGCCATTCTTATGCGGTTGAATTCGGAGATACCACTTATTTGCACGACAAAGGCAATCCCTTTTACGTTGTGTACGATGTTACCGACGGGGCACACATTCCGCTAACCGATACGCTTTGGATCGACGAAGTTTCCCGTTCGCCTTTGATTGACGGGTTTGTGCTTACCATCGCCAACGATCAGACGGCCATTGATCCCGAGAAAACCGGCTGGGACGAAGAACATACGACCTATCGCTGGAGAGTGAATTTGGACAAGCGTTTTTCGGGCAATAATCTTAATATCAATTATCCGGCCGATTATGAAATTCTTTTTTTCAATACGATTATTGATACGGCTGAGAACCGCCTGGGCTATCCGCCTTATGTGCCGTGCAAGTTCCGTATTAATAATTTAACGGAACATAAAAACGCCCATTTTCAGTTTTTGGAATATTACGAAAAAGACTCGACGCTTAGCCCATACTATGATTATCAGAATGCGGATTCCATTGAAGGTGCCATGATTTGGGTGGAAGATCCGAGTCCTAAGAATCCGTTGCATTTGCGTACTACCTGGCGTTTTTATTTTGAAGCGGATCCCAATGTGGCCGAACAGGTGCCGCCGCAGCCTGGAGACCGATTTGTTATTGCCACTAAAAAACCGTTTCGAACCGGCGATAAAATTGTCTTCAAAGTAAAAGGGCAAAAGTTTAGCAAAAAGAAGGCCAAAACAGACATGGACAAAATTGCCGTGGTGCCGAATCCGTATTTGGCCGCTGCCGCGTGGGAGCCCAAATCGCCTTTCAGAACAGGACGGGGTGAACGGCGCATTTATTTCATTAATTTACCGCCCAAATGTACCATTCGTATTTACACATTACGAGGTTATTTGGTCAAAACCATTGAACACAACACATCTATTGAAGTCGGACAGGAGCCTTGGGATTTGATTTCAAAAGACGGGCAGGAAATTGCTTACGGCGTTTACATTTACCATGTGCAAGCGCCTGGCATCGGTGAAAAAGTCGGCAAATTTGCAATCATTAAATAAAGCTCCGTAAAAGGTGCAAAAAACAGGGTAATTGCGATGAGAATCATAAAATCCTTTTTTGTTATCGTTTTGGTTTTGTTGCCCCTAAGTCGGGTGCAATGCGGGAATGATGTAACCAATGTGGGAACCACGGCCGCGCCGTTTTTGGAAATCGGAGTGGGGGCTCGCGCGATTGGTATGGGCGGCGCGTTTGTGGCAACCGCCAATGATGTGAGTGCCATGTACTGGAACCCGGCCGGTGTGGCGGGGCTCAAGCGTGTTCAGGCCGTGTTTGTGCATACGGATTGGCTGGTGGACATCAGTTATGATTACGCCGGACTGGTTTTCCCTTTGATGCAGTACGGAACCATCGGACTGAATTTAACCGCCCTTAACATGGGCGAAATGAAAGTGCGTACCATCGATCATCCCGAAGGAACCGGAGAGTATTTTGACGCCAGCGACATGGCCATCGGTTTGAGCTATGGAATTCACATAACCAACCGTTTTGCCATCGGCTTCAATTTTAAGTTCATACAGCAGACCATTTGGAAAGAACACGCGCGCGGCTTTGCCGTGGATATCGGTACGTTGTATCAAACGCCCTGGAAGGGATTCCGCATCGGGGCGGCTTTGACTAACTTTGGCACCGATATGCAAATGAGCGGTAACGATTTATTGGTTTACCACGATATTGATCCGTACCAGATGGGCAACAACGATCATATTTTTGCCGAACTGTCCACAGATTCCTGGCCTTTGCCATTGAATTTTCAATTGGGATTGGCTTACGATGCCCTGCAAATGGAGAATCATTTGTTGACTTTGGAAGTGGATGCCATGCATCCTATCGACAATAGTGAGAGCATTAATTTGGGCATGGAATACGGTTTTCTTAAACGCTACTTTTTGCGCGCCGGGTACCGGAATCTGTTCTTGCGCAACGGCGAAGAAGGATTGACGTTAGGCGCCGGGGTGAATTTAGGCTTGTTCGGTGGGATTCACGCCGCATTTGATTACGCTTATGCCGATTTCGGACGACTGCAAAATACACAGCGGTTTTCGATTGTGTTGAGGTTTTGAGATTTTTAGACCCCCTATAGTCCCCCTCGCAGGGGGACGCAAGGTTGGTGAGGCAAATAGCCCGACGGTGATTAATATTGCCTGGTGGCGGAAGAAATTCGCCGATCACTTTGCAGCCCCATAGAGGGGGTGGGGGTGGAAAAAGCGGCAAACCCAAATGAAAAATTGCGGTGGTTGAGATTTTTTAGACCCCCTGTAATCCCCCTCGCAGGGGGATACAAGGTTGGTGAGTAAGGTTGCCCGACGGTGGTTAATATTGCTTGGTGGCGGAAGAAATTCGCCGATCACTTTGCAGCCCCATAGAGGGGGGTTGGGGGGGGGGAATGAGGCAAAGCCAAATAAAAAATGGTGGCGGGAAAGAATGGGAAGAAGTTGGCGGTTGGTATTTTTTAGACCCCCTGTAATCCCCCTCGCAGGGGGATACAAAGTTAGTGTCGTGGTTTGCCCGACGGTGGTAAATATTGCTTGGTGGTGGATGAAATTTGCTGATCACTTTGCAGCCCCATAGAAGGGGGTTGGGGGTGGAAAAAGCGGCAAACCCAAATGAAAAATTGCGGTGGTTGAGATTTTTTAGACCCCCTGTAGTCCCCCTCGCAGGGGGACTACAGGCTGGTGTGGCAAATAGCCCGACGGTGGTTAATATTGCTTGGTGGCGGACGAAATTCGCCGGGTATTTAATTAAATTTTACTTAAGGCAGGACAAGAGAAAAGAAGAACCAAGCCCATTGAATAACATAAAAATCAAAGTTGATTAAGATGAAAACAAAAGTTTTCAATTTTTCAAAAGAATTTTTGAAATCAAGAAATTTGGTACTTGGAAGTTTTCATCTTCCGTATAATCCGAATCTTTTAGATAAAGCCAAATATTTGCGTCGTCACATGACTAAAGCAGAGAAAAAATTATGGTTCGAATTTTTGCGAAATCATAAATATCATTTCTATCGGCAACGTGTTATTGATAATTATATTGTGGATTTTTTCTGCGCACGGGTAGGATTGGTTATTGAAATTGACGGGCCTATTCATAATAATGAGGATGTTAAAGAAAATGATGAAATACGTTCTCTTTTTCTTAAAGATTACAATTTGGATATTGTTAGGTTTTTGAATGAGGATGTTCTTTATCGTTTTGAAAATGTTTGCCAAGACATAGATAAAAAAATAGACGAATTGGAAAAGAAATTTAACGAGTTAGAAAAATAAGGGGAAATTACGGGGTCTTCTTTAAGGTAAATTGGAAAACGGTTTTTAAACTTTAACTCAGTTTGAATTAGACATAAAGTCGATGCGGATTGATTGCCCAACGGTGATTAATATTGCTTGGTGGCGGACGAAATTCGCGGGGTATTTTGTAACCCCCTATGAGGGGGTAGGGGGTGGAAAAATGAATCAAACTACATTTACTTTTTGGTGCTGGGAAGAATAGCGAGCCCCCTCTATAGTTCCCCTCGCAGGGGAATGCATGGTTGGGGTTCCAATTACTCAAAAAATTTACCGCCTCAATCATGAGGTTCGGATAGTAATAATCAAACTCTGAATAAATGAGAACCAATGAAATATCTCCCGATAGCAATATTGTTTGTTTTAAGTTTCGTTTGTTTAATTCCGGCGCAGGATGGGCAAATTTCCGTTCGGCGCATCGAGGAAATGCCCCGTCTCCCTTCGCCCCTGCATATTCGTGATTGGCACAAAGTTGCCGTAAAATATGATTCTTTGGTCTTTGATCGGACGGCGCAGGGTGAATATCTGCCGTTGGTTTTTACCGGCTCTGGCGTTAATTATCCCGAACATGATCATTTCGGTTTGTATTCTTATGTGGGTGCACCTAATGCCAATGCCGAGGCAATCAATGTCCTTCCGACCCTGGTCAGTGCAACCCTGAACGGCATTGACAAATCCCGGCAAAACGGCACAAACTGGGTTTTAATGGCCGAAGACTTTTTTAATCGCCGTCAAGAAGAAGATGTTTACTTGAATAATTTTAACGGACAAAGCGGTCACGACTGGTGGTACGATACCATGCCCAATGTCTTCTTTTATCAATTGTTTGATTTTTACCCGCAAGTCGGTCATTTTCAGCAGCAGTTCACCACTGTTGCCGATCGGTGGTTGCAGGCGGTAAAAGCCATGGGCGGAAGCGCAACCCCCTGGCACGTTCCCAATTTTTATCATCGCGCTTGGGCGCTTTCCACCATGTCGCCGAATGATTACGGGGTCAAAGAACCGGAGGCAGCCGGAGCTATTGGCTGGATTTTGTACATGGCTTATGTACAAACCGGATTAGATAAATATCGCATTGGCGCCGAATGGAGCTTGGAATTTCTTAATAACTTTAGCGCGAATCCGTTCTACGAATTGCAGCTTCCTTACGGGGTTTACGTGGCGGCGCGTATGAATGCGGAATTGGGCACCCGATATGACTTATGGAAAATGCTCAATTGGTGTTTTGATCCTACGGACAATGTACGCGGTTGGGGCGCTACGGTTGGTAATTGGGGCGGTTACGATTGTTCGGGCTTAATCGGTGAGGTAAGCGGAGATGATTACGCCTTTGCCATGAACACCTTTGAAATGCTTGGCGCTTTGATTCCCATGGTGCGCTATGATGAGCGCTTTGCAAGAACAATTGCCCGTTGGGCTTTGAATGCCATCAATGCTTCCCGTTTGTTTTATGCCAATGCATTACCGGCCCGGAATCAGGATAGCAAAGATTGGGCCGAACAATACGATCCGTTCGGAGTGATTTCTTACGAAGCTTTGCGCGAAAAGAATTGGTACGGAGATCAGGCTCCGTTTGCCACGGGAGATGCCTTGCGCAACGGATGGGCTGCCACGAATTTAGCATTGTACGGGGCTTCCCATGCCGGAATTTTGGGCGCCATTGTGGATACGACCGATGTGCCTGGCATTTTGAAATTGAATGTGCGCGCCACCGATTATTTTTCCTCAGACTCTCTGCCGATGTTTTTATTGTACAATCCTTACGATCGTGATACGTCGATTACGGTTGATGTCGGTGAAAAACCCGTGCGGATTTACGATATGATCGGCAATAAAACGCTGAATGACAATGCCCTGCACTTTACGTCACTTTTATTGAAAGCGGATCAGGCGGTTTTGATTTGTTTGATTCCCGCCGATGCTACTTTGGAATGGCAAAGAGATCAATTGCTGGCTGATAGTCAGGTCGTTGACTTTCATTCGATGAATTACTCGGGCAACTATCCGCCCCGAATTAAGGCGTTGCAGGCAAAATCCGGCGTGGTTTATTACGGACAAACCGTGGATGTCTATTGCACGGCAGAAGACCCCGATGGGGATACACTGATGTTTAAGTGGTCAAGTGAAGCCGGAAGTTTGAGCGGGCAAGGTGCACACGTGCAATGGACTGCTCCCGAGCAAACGGGAAACTATGGCATTACCTGTGTGGTCTCGGACGGAACGGAAGAGACGCAGGCAACGGTACATCTTTCGGTTACAAATAATCATGCCCCGCAAATCGAGTTCCTGCAAACCGATTCCACGGAAACATTGCCCGGAAAATCGGTAACACTTTTCTGCAAGGCCACGGACGCCGATGGCGATTCGCTTTACTACCGCTGGTTCACG
>JALWEA010000634.1 GCA_027039465.1 Calditrichia bacterium
CAACAGTTGCTCGGGCACGATCATGGCAAAATCTTTTTGCGCATCATGGCGCCGCAGTAAAATTTCTTCAATCAACTTTGAGGTTTTCAGGATTTGTTTTTCGTCCTTCACATGAACCACCAACTGCCCCAGTTGACTGCTTTTGGTAGGCCGATCAAAACGAATAAACACCGTATTCAAGGGCGCAAAAATATGATTATTGAAATTAACTTCCGTTGCTCCGGCCGTGCTAACCGGATGATGCTCCAATACGCCGATAACCCGAAACCACACATTGCCTATGCGAATCATCTTTCCCAAAGGATTCTCGGCTAAAAACAAATCGCGGGCCGCTTCTTCACCCAGCACACACACCCTTTGATAGTTATCATTCTCATTTTTCGAAAACAAACTACCGTTAGCCAATTGCAAATGCATCATTCGAAAAAAAGCCGGATCCGTTCCGCTAAGTTTTATGTTTTTGGATCGTGTTTGGTACACGGCTTCGCGTTCGGACTCGATTAACGGCACCACCGCATCCACGGAGGGCAGAATTTTGAGAATGGCCTTCATGTCGTCAAAACGTAAGGTACCGACGGGCAAACCGTTCGCGCTGAGATTGTCTTCCGGATTGCTGCGTACGATGATATTGTTCAGGCCCAACGTTTTAATTTGCGAAAGGGTTTTGCGGCGCGCGCCTTCTCCGATGGCCAACATGGCGATAACCGCCGCCACACCGAAAATGATGCCCAACATGGTTAAAAAGGAACGCAGCTTGTGCTCCGAAATGCCTTGCATTCCAATACGCAACAATTCTTCGTCAATGTGCAGAACTTGCCGAAAAAAGCGCGCACCCAAAATGTGATCGCCCCAGGATTGCCAGGGAATTTTATTCGCAAATGAAATTTTCATATCGTTTTCTTTTGTTAGCGTTTAAATTTTTCGCCTTGCCTCTAACCGCGAATGTTCTGCTACCCCACAATAATTATGCGCTGGCCGCCACGAGGCCGGAATTTCGGCTTTTCCTTTTTCTCTTGCTGCGGTTTGATACCTTTGGGACGCAACTGAATGCGCTCCCCTTCTTTTAAACCTTTTTTAACCACTACAAAATCCGCATTGGATTGTCCCGTTTCAATGGCAACGGGTTTCCCATGTGCGTTGTAAACAATGGATTTACCGTCTTTTAACTGTACCGCATCGATGGGAATGGTTAAAACATTCTGCAATTTTTCGGCGATAATCTTGCAATGAGCGGTCATGCCCGGTTTCAATTGCCGACCGGTCTCGTCGATCAGAACTTCAACGTCGAACACATTTTTATCCGTTTCCCGATCTTTGTGGGCCAGCGTGGCCACTTCCGAGACTTCTCCCGTAAAAACCGAATCTTTAATGGCATCAAGACGAATTTCCGCTTTCTCTCCTTTTTTAACGCGTGAAATCTCAATTTCATCAATGCTGCCGGTTACTTTCATGCGATTTTGGCTGGGAATCTCAATCAATGCCTGCCCGCGCCACGGCGTGTAGCCCACTTTCAGTTTACTCATCTGCCCGCCGTCCCAAACCTTTTTGTAAACAACCAAACCGTCGGCAGGCGAGGTTAAAGTTAATTTTTTCAGATTATCTTCGGCTTGCTGCAGTTTCAAACGTGCTTGTTCCACCTCCAGCTCGGCTTGCCTTAATTTGGCGGCATTTATTTTTTCCAGCGATTTTTTTTCTTCCAATAACCGCTGATACGAAAGTTCCGCTTTCTTTAAATCCAGTTCGATCTGCAGCCGCTTGTTTTTCGCTTCATAGATGGCATTCTTGGCGCGTAAACGAGCCTGCTGCAAAGAATAGGCTTCCATTTTGATATTGCTTTCCAGATCGGCCATTTGATTTTGAATATCGGCGCGGGTACTTGCCAAAGAAGCCAGCGAGGTTTCATACTTGTTTTTGGCTTCCTGTAATTTTTGTATCTGTTCCGAGGTATCGAATTGAATAAGAAAATCACCTTTTTTGACCAACGTTCCCTCAGGTACCATGCGAACAATGCGGATGTTTCCCCAAAGATTGGAGGGCGCCTTAACCACAAACGATTCCACAG
>JALWEA010000635.1 GCA_027039465.1 Calditrichia bacterium
AATATCACTTGTTTGATTAACGGATCCAAATCTTGGATAAATATAAATTTCATTTCTTTTCTTTTTAATAAGATTAAAATCAAATTCATTGATGAAATCCGGTGATTTTGCCACGATCTTTTTCTTTTTCGGGCTAAAGGCAAAAATATTTTTTGGCTTTTCATATTCTTCTTTGCTAAATATTGAAAAAATAAAATCATTATAGCCATCTTCATCAGCATCCCAAAATCCAATTATTCGGATGCGGATATTCCAGGGCAAATCTTTAATGGTTTTACTAAAATATTGATCCAAACTTGTAATAAAAATGCGATTAATGAAATTCTTCCCCCTTTTAAAGGGATCAATCCCGTATACAAAGAGGGAATCATGCAAATAAGATTTTCGTCTTCGTGTAATAATATAAAATTCTTTTAACGAATCGTTATCATAATCGCCAATCATCCAATTATTGTATCCCCATTGTTCTTTTAATTTTTTCTCACAAATGAGATGCCCGTCCGCTCCCAAAATTTTTATATAGGGATTAACTTGATAATCGGTAATGCGATTCATAATAATTTTTTCGCTGATACCGTCTGAATTCAAATCCGCATATAAAACAAATCTCTGCCCGGGAATTGGTTTCATCTGCATTTGCTGACAGACGAGCCGCTTTTTATTGAAGGGTAAAAAAAGTGTTGACAGTATAATGGTGATCAATGCAGCCAGAATGCCAATAATCACATACACATATATCCACTTGGCATTCCGTTTAAACTTTAACTTCATACCTTATCTCGGCCGTTTGCATTTCAAAAAATAAATACAAGTGAATCAAACAAATGTGGAAAATACTTTTGTCAAGTAACTTTATTCACTTATAAAATGAAAGAATTCTGCCCCTTACCAATCTTGGATAAATAAAAGCATAAGGGACGAATAAGGATTCACGGCTTTTGAAGAATCAATTGACGTTTGATTCCTAAAGTTAACCGCTTCTCAAATATTAGCTTTTCTTTTTATTTGAAATCTGCCTGATTAAAAATAAGTAAGTTATGTTGTACTAACTTACAAAGATTAAAACCATACGGAAAATTCAACTTTAGGCTTAAGATTAAAAACAAATTGAGTCTTAATATAATCGTAAAATTTCTAAATTGCAATGAAAAGTTTACTTGATCATAAGTTTTCCGAACCGCACTGAGAATCATTTTTGGCTATCTAAAACCTGGCGCACGGTTGTTGCCAAATCGGAAGCAACGACGGGTTTCATCAAAATAGCTTGGATACCATATTTCTCTTTAATATCGTCCGTCAATTCTTCGCTATAACCGGTAACCATAATAATAGGGAGATGAGGAAATTGTAAGCGCACTAATTTGGCCAATTGCATCCCCGTTAAATTCGGCATGGTTAAATCGGTAATCAACATCTGATATTTATCCGGATTAGTCATTAACTGATCCATTACCTTGGTGCTTTCAGTTAAACCATAAGTTTTATAACCAAAATATTCCAACATCTGCCGTTCCAGTTCAAGCACATTGGGTTCATCATCAACAATAAGGATATGCTCCGTCCCTCTCGGGAGATTTTCATTTTGTTTTTTTTCATTGATTTCCCGTACATCGGCAACCGGCAAGTACACATGAAAAACCGTTCCTCGCCCTTTTTCACTATAAACGGTAATCTCTCCGTTATAATTTTTAACGATGCCATGCACCACGGAGAGTCCAAGCCCCGTACCTTTGCCAACGCTTTTAGTCGTAAAAAATGGCTCGAAAATTCGCTCCAATACCCAAGGTTCCATTCCTTCGCCCGTATCGGAAACAATTAATTGATTGTATTGTCCGGGTTTCAGCCCCGGATGTATTTTAGCTGCCCTTTGATCGATTTTTACCGGTCTCAACCCGATAAATAATTCACCACCTGTTTTTTCCATAGCCTGATACGCATTGGTACATAAATTAATTAATACCTGATGCAATTGTGCCGGATCCGCCATCACGGGCAAACAATTTTTATCTATCTTTTTCTTAAGTTTTATTGTGCTCGGAATGGAAGCACGCAATAAATGTGTGGCTTCATTGATTATATGTTGGATAAATACGGGTTTAACCTGTTGATCGATTTGACGCGAAAAGGTTAAAATTTGTTGAATTAAATCACGGGCTCTGAGAGACGCTTTAATGATTTGATCCGCTTTATTCTTTAATTTGGGATCATTTTTTACGGACATTTTAATCATTTCGGCATAGCCGAGAATAGGCGTTAGAATATTATTGAAATCATGGGCTATGCCACCGGCCAAGGTACCGATGGTTTCCAATCTTTGGTTTTGGTGCACTTGACGTTCCAAATTCTTTTTATCTTCTTCCAATTTCTTTTTTTCCGTAATATCTTCCGCTAAGGCTATAACCACGTCCTGCCCAAAATATTTTCCTTTGTAAAGACGCACATTTTTGGGAAACTCCTCACCGTTGGCACGTTTCCCCCAGAATTCAAATTGTTGCGGCTCGCCTTTCAATGCCTTGATAAACTGTTCCCGAACTTTTTCCAAATCATTCTTTCCTGGTGCAGAAACATCCGCAGGATTTTTACCAATCAAATATTCTTTGGGATAGCCATACATTTTTACGGCACCTTCATTCACATCCAGGAATGTACCGTCCGGCGCTTGAATGTAAATCGCTTCCATCACACTATCAAAAAGACCGCGATAGCTCTCTTCACTGGCTTTTAAAGCTTCTTCATATTTTATTTTTTCACTGATATCGCGATTGATCCCCACGCTGGCAAGTAAATTCCCTTCTTCATCACGCAAATCACTAATGGACATCTCGATATATAATTTTTTACCATAGCGATCGTATTCGATAACCTCACCGCGCCAATAACCCGATTCTTGGGCGATTCTTCGAATTTCAAGCCGTCTTTCATGCGGAATTTCCATTTTTACTACTTGATCGATTTTTTTACCGATTACTTCTTCGGCTTTCCATCCGTATAATTTTTCCGCACTCTTATTCCAAAATTTGATCCGATATGCGCCGTCGGTACCAATAATTGCATCCGAAGCATATTCCAATAATTTATTCTGATATCGAATATATTCTTCTTTTTCCTTACGCTCCGTAATATCTTCAACCGTACCTTCTATATACTGCACTTGTCCGTTTTCATCCCGAACCGCCTTGGCCCTTTGCCTTACGTAAACAGGTGTACCGTCTTTTTTTCTAAAAACGGAATCAAAAACAAAAAAACCTTTACTTTTTAGGATGTTATCGAGTAGTTTTCTCCGTTCTTCTTCATTTAAATAAATATGTTTGCCAATATCTCTGTTTTTTAATTCATCTGCGGATTGATAACCTAATAATTTTACTAAAACAGGATTCACCATAATGGCTTTCCCCTCCGGCGTAATCCGGTAAATGCCATAAGGTGAATTCTCAAAAATATCTCGATACCGTTGCTCACTTTCCCTTAACTTTTGCTCGGATTGAAGACGGAAGAGTTCAACTTCGGCTCGATGGGCAAAAACCCGAACCACATGGCGCATCATTCGCGTGTTGGAAATGGGATGCTTGGTTAAAGCCACCAAAACGCCTACCACTTCTTTATTTATACCTTTTAAAGGCACCCCCACAAATCCTTCAACCGCATTTGTTTGCAACCAATGATCCCGTGGGAATTCCTTAGCAACATCTTTTTCATAAACACATAAACCGTTTTTTAAAATTTTTGAACAAAGACTTCCTTGCAAATCAAATTCAAAATTATCTTTCTTAGCGCCTTGTTGAAATATCGCAATCGTCCGTATTTTTTTAATCCCGGTTTCTTTAACTAATTGGCCGATAAATACAATATCCGCCGATAACGATTTTGCAATATTTGTGATTAGCGAATTCAATATTTCTTTCGAATTATTACCCTCAATTTCCTGGTTAATAAATCGAATTGCCTGTGTAATTTGTTTATTCTCTTCCTCAAGCTCAAAAGTATGTAAGGCATAAGCCAGGTCCGAACCAAGTTCTATTAAAAGGCCTTTCTCATCCGGGTGAAATGTGTAATTATTTTTAAATCCCAAGAAAAGTAAGCCTAACGTATGCTCTTGATGCCTTGTTGGAATAACAAGCGTTTGGCTATTTTGAATTCCCAATAATTTTGCAATTGAAGAATCTAGCAAAATAAAATTTTGATCCGATCCGATAATTTGTTGAATCCACTCGATAAAGGAAGGATTAACCAAATCATCAACATTAAAAATTTTTTTATCCGAATAAATTTCCTGAACGGTACCGGAAGGGCTTATCTCCATCAAACAGGAAAAGTTCAAGTGTTCATATTGCTGCAACAAACGACAACTCTGCTGTAACAATTTGTGTTTATCTTTTTCTCGAACAATAAGCTGATTAATATTGCGGATGATTTTTAGATATTGTGTAATTCGATTAATGCGATCAATAGAGGCCTCCGCCGGAAGAGTATCGGAATTTATGATTTCCTGCATAGAATCAAGCCCTAACCCATAATTTTACGTAAAGGGATTTTTAAAATTTTTGTCTTCAATTAAATTTAAGAAATTCATACACCTTACAAAGTAACTATCGGTTTAATTTCCCTAACGTTTAATTTTTTCCGCCAAAATCAGACAACGTTAAGCATCAAAGCGCGATAGTTCCGCCAATTAAAATTAAACATTTTTTAAACCAAAAAAGTAAAAGCGATGTTATTCTTTTGTTCTTAAATCAAGATTTATTTTTTGAATCCGATTTGCATAACAACGAAAAGCTTTTTATATTAGCAGCTTTGAATTTGAAAAGAAAGGGAGTGAATAAAAATGGCTTACGTTTGTGAAATTTGTGGGAAAAAGCCGATGGTTGGTAATCATGTCAGCCATGCGCACAATAAAAATAAACGCCGTTTTATGCCGAATTTGCAAAAAATTCGCGTTCAAACTCCAAACGGAGTGAAACGGATGCTTGTTTGCACTAGTTGCATTCAGGCCAATAAAGTCGTAAAACCAAGTTTAGCCTAAAGCTGGCACCTGCCAGCTTTTTTTATTTTACCCTCTCTCTTTCCGCATTTATTAAAAATCTTATTTGTTTATATTCCATTCTTTAGATGATTGTCTCAACCGTCGATATTTTCAGATAATACCCATCGCGCCGATAGCCAATAATAATCCGCAAACCAGAAAATAAAAAGTGCTAATCGGTTCCACAATTTGCGGAACACCGGAATGCTTGTGCACAAATTTAATTTGGGACATGGAGAACCAAACTCCCAATCCTCCCAAAAGCACATTCCACCAGGCGGCATAGGGCCATGATAAAAGATTGACTACAAAGACCAAAGGCGCAATCAGAAAAAAGAAAATGCTCAGTTGACGCTTCCAACGTTTGCGACGGCCAATGGTACGTTTGTATTTAATATTTGTTATCCAAACAAAATCAAGAAGATTAATAATAATTATCAGGGTAATGACAATTTCCCAACGGTTTATCACGATAGACTCCTGATTTTTTAATGAGGTTAAGTCTATTTAATAAAAATAATAAATCGATGCAAGTTTAGTGGTAACCCAAGTTTAAGATACACTTCGTACAAAATTTATCGGAAATGTTAAAACTTTCTTTTTTTCTTTAAAGGTTACCTGTTCGGAGGATTAAATTTCGGTAATTGCAATTTCCAAACCCGAGTTTGAACCGCAACCGGTTGAAACCGAGCGTTGAAATATCCCAAAATACCCGTTCGGAATTTCTCAGGAATTCGCTTTTTCTGCTTAATGTTCAATACCGAAAATGCTTGATTTTTTCACCCTTCGTACCAATTTCGGTCATTGCTTCGATGCCTATCTGTAAATGAAGTTCGGTAAAGGTTTTGGTTACATAAGCATCCGATTCTTCGGTTTTAATCCCTTCCGGCAACATGGGTAAATCCGAGACCAAAAGCAAGGCGCCGCGTGCAATTTCATTGGCGTGCCCCACGATAAAAACAGTTGCCGTTTCCATATCGATGGCAATCGCTGAAATTCGACGTAAATAGTTTTTGAATTTTTCATCCCATTCCCAAACGCGTCGGTTGGTCGTATAAACAACTCCGGTACGATATTCCTGGCCATGCTCTACGATTTTATTGGAAACAAATTTGTGCAATTTAAAGGAAGGAAGGGCCGGAACTTCCGGAGGAAAATAATCGTTGCTGGTTCCTTCTCCGCGAATGGCCGCAATGGGTAAAATAAAATGGCCGATCTCCGTTGAGCGCTTTAAACCGCCGCATTTACCAAGGAACAAAACACCTTTCGGATTACGCGCGGAAAGCAAATCCATAATAGTTGCCGCATTGGGCGAACCCATTCC
>JALWEA010000636.1 GCA_027039465.1 Calditrichia bacterium
CACATACGGCGAGTAATCGATGCTGGTAATCTGCAACTGGGTGCTGCCCTGCGGTACCGGAGGCGAAGGAATTTCTTTAACGATCATTTCCATCAGCGGTTGCATATCCGTGCCTTTAACAGCGGCGTCCGTGCTGGCCCAGCCTTCGCGTGCCGAGGCGTAAACCACCGGGAAATCGATCAAGTCGTCGTCGGCGCCCAAATCGATGAACAGGTCGTAAATTTCGTCCAGCACCTCGGCCGGGCGGGCATTGGGACGATCCATTTTATTGATGACCACGATGGGTTGCAGATGCAGGTTCAATGCTTTTTGCAGCACGAAACGGGTTTGGGGCATGGTGCCTTCGAAGGCATCCACCAGAAGCAGAACGCCGTCGGCCATTTTAAGCACGCGTTCCACCTCGCCGCCAAAGTCGGAGTGCCCCGGTGTATCGATGATATTGATCTTAAAGCCGTTGTAGCGCAGAGAAATATTTTTGGAAAGAATAGTAATGCCGCGTTCCCGTTCCAGATCATTGGAATCCAGGAAGCGTTCCTGCACTTTTTGATTATCACGAAAAATATGATTTTGTTTTAAAAGTTCATCCACCAAGGTGGTTTTACCGTGATCGACATGAGCAATAATAGCAATATTGCGAATATGTTGTGCGTCCATTGAAAAAAGCTTTCTTTATTAATCTGAAATTTTATCTTGTTTAAAAAGCGCCCGGGTTTACGGACGTTTTGACAAAGTTGCCCAATTTAAGGTAATCTTTTCGAATTGCCAAAAATATTTAAAGAATGCGTGTGAAAAACGTAATTCGTAATTCATTATTCGTGTATCCGTTATCTGTTAATCGGGAATTAGGAACTGGGAACTTGGAACTGATACAGCGTCCGGTTCCCGAGTGATTCTGCCGACACTTGTAGGGGCGAAGCATTTCCCTAACAGATAAAGAAACAATCGGTGTTTTTGGTTGCACAACGTTAAATTTTTTGAGTTTGAAGCGTCTTTACGGAAATGCTTAGCCCTTACTTCGGACAACGCAAGATGAAAGGCAGAATCGTATCGAGGGACGGACGCGCCACCACATGTTAATAGAAGGAACGAGTGAAGCAATCCCCTTCAAAGCGGCAACGGATCTTTTGGACCACCTAAATCCCCCTCACAGGGGGACGAAAAGCAATTTGTTCAATTTTGTCCAAAACTAAAGTTACAGGTGGTTTGACACAGATTATTTTACTCAAAGAATCGAGGCCCCTATCACCGGGCAAAATTTACCAAAGCATTTTGCGTCCCCATACGAGGGGGACAACAGGGGGTGGAGAAAAACGTTGAAACGACCTTCCAATCCTAATCAAAATCCCAATCGGTCGAAATAGAAGTGGCTGAATAATGCAAGGGATTCCTCACCCCGCTGAAGCGGGAATTCGGAATGACAGGCCGGTCGGTTAGGGAAGTAGTTGGCTTTTAACATCATTGAATTCCCTCGCAGGTGGACTAAAAGTAACTCGCCGAATTTTGCTCACGAACAATTTTTAAGTTGATTGGTGGAATCTGTTCTACCCAAACCTCAAATGCTTCCAGACCAGGGAACATCTGCCAGGCCATTTTCTTTCAAATTTCATATAGACTTTGCAGTGAAAAATTATTAGATTGGTTACGATGAATTAACAGAGTAAGGTAAGATATGACGGAAATTAAAATTAAAATTCCCGAAGGATTAAAATCAGTATTAGGCGAAATTGATGAGCCGTTATATTTGGAAACCCTTCGGAAAATTGCAATAAAAAAATATAAGTTAAAAAAGAAAAAATATTATCAGCTTCAAAAGCGCATTAAAGTTTTTGAATCGCGTTACAATTTGAGTTTGGAAGAATTTTCAAAAAAATTACCGGATACAAAAAAGGCGCATGACGAATGGTTAGAATTGACATTTCTTTCCGAATCGCTTAAAGAATTAAAAGCCAACCTATCAAAATTAGAACGGATAATCGGGAAGTGAATTTCTTAGAAATTCTTCAACAATATCAAAGTATTATTGCCTCGTATGATGTTATTGAGTTCCACAATGAGGA
>JALWEA010000637.1 GCA_027039465.1 Calditrichia bacterium
ATTCTCATCATCTTCCATGCGCGACGCAGGAGGAGGAAACGAGGGGATGGGATCGCGAGGTAAAATACTCACGTGTCCACTCTCTAACAAGGAGATAAAGCACCTTTTTCAAAAAAATGATGACTATTTTGTTAGCCACAACATTTATGTTGGGGTCAAATCAAAAACTCTGCATTGTAGCCCTTTAGGGCTTTTTAGAGTAAGAGTCCAACGGTCTTAATTTTGTAACTTAAATCTTCTACCTTCATCTTCTCTATTGAAAAGATTTTTTTGAACTTTTTGCGTTCCCTGTTTATCTTGTGAAAATGTTATTATTTTTAAACAATTCTTGAATCATTAAAATGAAAGGGTGCAGGTATGCCTATTATTGAAGATGTTTACGCTCGTGAGATTTTAGATAGTCGTGGTAATCCTACCGTTGAGGTAGAAGTATTATTGGAGGACGGCAGTTTTGGCCGTGCCGATGTGCCTTCCGGCGCTTCAACGGGCGAAAAGGAAGCCGTCGAATTGCGTGACGGAGACAAAAGCCGTTATTTGGGCAAAGGTGTTTTGAAAGCCGTTCAAAATGTAAATGAAATTATTGCCGAAGAGATCATCGGGCTGGAAGCTACGGATCAGCCCGAGATTGATCGTTTGCTCATTGAACTGGACGGCACGCCGAACAAAAGCAAGTTGGGCGCCAATGCCATTTTGGGCGTTTCCATTGCCGTAGCCAAAGCTGCAGCCGAATCGGTCGGTTTGCCCTTGTTCCAGTATTTGGGCGGCGTTAATGCCAAGGTGTTACCGGTACCGATGATGAATATCTTAAACGGTGGTAAGCACGCGGACAACAACGTGGATGTGCAGGAATTCATGATTTCTCCGGCCGGCGCCTGTTGCTTCAAAGAAGCGCTGCGCATGGGATCGGAAGTCTTCCACAATCTTAAAAGCGTTCTCAAAAGCAAAGGTTACAGCACGGCGGTTGGCGACGAGGGCGGCTTCGCTCCCGATTTGAAATCCAATCAGGAGGCGCTGGATTTAATTGTGCAGGCCATTGAAAAAGCCGGTTACAAACCCGGTGAAGACATCTTCATCTGCCTCGACCCTGCAGCTAGTGAATTCTACGATAAAGAGAAGAAACGTTACATTTTGGCATCCGAAGGCAAAGAACTGACCGGCGAAGAAATGATCGACTACTACGCCAAATGGATTGAACAGTACCCGATCATTTCCTTGGAAGACGGCCTGGATGAAAACGATTGGGACAATTGGAAGCTGCTCACCGAAAAATTGGGCGACAAAGTGCAGTTGGTCGGCGATGATATTTTTGTGACCAATACCGAACTGTTGGCCAAAGGCATCGAAATGGGTGTGGCCAATTCCATCCTGATCAAACTGAACCAGATCGGAACGGTCAGTGAAACGATGGATGCCATCGAACTGGCGCACAAGGCCGGTTACACGACGGTTGTTTCCCATCGCTCCGGCGAAACGGAAGACACCACCATTGCCGATTTGGTCGTGGCTACCAACGGCGGGCAAATTAAAACCGGTTCCGCTTCCAGAACCGATCGCATTGCCAAGTACAACCAATTACTGCGCATCGAAGACACGCTCGGTGAAAACGCAAAATTCCTGGGTTTGAAAGCATTTAAACGTTAATGAAACAAAGGAAAGCCCGGCAGCAAAGGCTCTGTCGGGCTTTTTTAAATGATGACCAAAAAAACGACTTCAAAGCGAAATAAACATTCCGCGGTAATTCCGATTAAAACGCTGATTCTGGGCTTTATCGCCTTAGGGTTGATTTATTTTCTCTTTTTGTCCGGATCGCACAATGTGGTGCGTTACTTCCGCCAAAAAGCGCAAAAAGAAAATCTGATCCGTGAAATTGATTCTTTGAAGGTGCAAAAGGCCAAGTTGAAATCCGAATCGGAACGACTGAAGAACGACCCCGATTACATCGAAAAAATTGCCCGCGAAAAATACAACATGAAAAAGAAAGATGAAAAAGTTTACAAGATAATCAAGGAAAAGTAACCATCAAACGCGTTCTCTTCTCAAAACTCGCATTGACCGCTTTGGTTCTTACTCTGCTCTTCCCTTTCTCCGGTCGGGCGCAAATTCCCGATCTGCAAAACTACACTATGCCCCGTCGGTTCATGACCGATTTTTACAAGCAATCCACCACCTGGAATTGGTTAGGCGTTTTTGCCATGAAAAGCAAGGCGGATTCCGGCATGAGCTGGTCTTTCAGAGAACGCTTCCAAAGCAATCTGCTTATTCCGGCGGAAGGACGGAAAAAGTGGAAGGACGAGCACCTTTTGCACGGCCTATTTTATTTTAATTGGAATCCAACTGTTGGCGGTTTGTACTTTAATAGCTGGTTTCAAAGCGACAAACAGATTTCGGCCAATAATCAGTTTGCCAATCACGCCATGGGTTTATTTCTGCAAAAAACCGTTTTCAGGTATTTTCGAATTTCACCCTACCTTGGCTATCAATATGCGCGCAACCGCCGACATATTGATTGGGGCTGGGATACCGGCATGTCATTGAAATTGAATCGCTACCGTTTTTCCAATTATTCCACGGATTTAAATGCGGCAACCAACTTTGACGTTTACCCGACACGGCGCAACAAAGAATACGATTTGGTTTCCCATTTCAGCACGCGTTTTTCGCGTTTCAGCTCCGATTCTCTTTTTCTGCATTACAACGATCTTTCCAAACAATACTATGTGGCGGATTCCATCGAACAGGTTAACATTCACGAACGGGAAGTTCAAAACAAATTATTTTACGATTTCAATAGCGCCAACCGCTTGATGTTTCAAACCCGCCTGCAGGCAAGAGACATCTCCTACTTTAACGGGCGTTCCATTTTAACCTTTGAAAATTACCTGCGCTATTTGCACACCGGACGTCGGCTGACCACATTGTTCACCTTTCGCACTTCCTCGGAAACACAGGACAATGCGGGCACCTACACCGACAGCCGCACCCTGCAAACCGCTTTCAATTTAAATTTGCAATATCGCATTAATGCCAAGCAGCAAATTTCTTTGAATTCGGCGTACGTTAAACTGCAATACGACACACCGGATTCGATCGTCAATAACGATGATCGCGACGAGCTGGGCTTTGTGAGCACCCTGCGCTATCAATGGCACATCAGCCCGGTTTTGGCTCTTAGTTTTGTAGGCTACGTTTATTTATACCACCAAATTTACATTTACAAAGAACGAAGTCTGAACAATAATTGGAACCGTATCTACAAATTGAATCCGCGCATTTATTACCGCTGGGGCGCCATTTCCAACCGTTTGAGCACGGAAGTTCTGGCCAATTACACGATCTACGATTTCGATTATCTCACACCCGATCCGCGCAGTTTTGTTTTCCGCAAATACACCTTTTCCGATTCTCTGTTGATCCGCTATTTGACACACCAATTTGTGGGGACGTATTACCGATTGGAATTGGAAGACAAAGGAAGTTTTTTTGAAAAGGAATTTGCTCAGCAGGTTTTGCAATCGTACGATTCCCGATTTTTTACCGTCTTTTTACGCAATGATCATTTTTTGTTTTTGCGTGCGGATATTGGCTACACTTATTACCGACGCAAGGAATGGCGCCATGTTCCGGTTAAAAAGCTAAATCGCACCCTAACCAATCAGGGACCGTATTTGGAACTTTCCTACAACATTCTGCCTAAAATCCTCTTTTCGGCCAACACGTCGTTCTTAACCCTGGCTGATTCCAGACAACCCCGCCGGCATTATATTACGGGTAAGTTGAAGTTAAGCTACTTCTTTTAGGAATGGGAAGAAGGGTTAAGGGTTAAGGGTTAAGAGTTAAGGGTTGATTAGTTGAATGGTTGAATGGGGAAATCGTTATTCGTTAAAGCCTGTCATTGCGAACGATCCCGTTAGCCTGCGAGCGGGAGAGTGAAGCAATCCCTTTCAAAGCAGCAACGGACGAAAGGGATTCTTCATTCCGCTGCGCTCCATTCAGAATGACAGCCCACCACATGTCAATAGTAGACATGGAGCCATGGATTATTAAGATAGTGACATGAATTAATTGAAAATTAGGAACTGGGAACTGGGGCGGCAACCGTTTCTTGATACGATCCCGCTGGCGCGGTCTCTACTCGGCAACCGGTTACCATTGTTCGCGTTCAGTTCCCGAGTGATTCTGCCGAAACTTGTAGGGGCGAAGCATTTCCCTAACAAATAAAGAAACAATCGATGTTCTTGGTTGCGCAACGTTAAATCTTTTGAGTTTGCATCATCTTGACGGAAATGCTTCGCCCTTACTTCGGGTATCGCAAAATGAAAGGCAGAATCGTATCGAGGGACGGACGCGCCACCATAAGTCAATAACGGGAACGAACACAGTGGGTGGTGTAGGCTTTCATTCCTTCAAAATTTTACTGTTCGGGTGCTCTTTCACCCATTTATTCCAAGTGGTACGAACCGAAGGAATTTCCGGCAAAGTAGAGTCGGCCAAAGTTCCGCTAACGCAACGCAGGAGATGCTCTTCAGGAAAAGGATACCACAAACTTTCCGTTTCCGTATCGTACAAAACGAATGTATTAATGTAAACCCAACCGCTGGGGCCCAAGGTAATTCGATTATTCTTGGCGACTTTAAGTTCTCGACTGTACACGACAGTCAATTGCTCTAACGGTCAGTAAGTCACCGCCAAGTAACTTGCTCCGATTTGTTCATCCACGACTTCATGCCCGCTTAAAATGTGCAAGGGGTAAGCGCGCGCTTCACGATTAAATACCAAACCAATCACTTCAAATGTTTCCGTAGCAGAAGGATAACCGGCCTCGCCCGGTGAAATGAATTTGGGATTCAAAATAGGTGGAATGGCATTAACACCCAAACCGAATCGGAAATTGCCGAGACTAAATCCATACACTTTAACCGCATGCGTCACATCCCACACCTTACCGGTTCGATCCGTAATAGTAATTTTTCCAGGCGGGTTAACTTTGGTGGTATCCACCACACCAATCGGAGTTTTAGCTGGTTTTTCGCAGTTGATTAAAAAAATCGAAAGCGTTAAAAAAAGTAAAATACGAACCATTTTGTATCTGCCTTTCATTAGATTTTAACACAAATCGGGCAGTTAAAATTCCACCACTCTTAAAATATTTATTAGAAAATCCGCATAAAATTTAATGGCTAATCTAGTTTATTTTTTACGCTTCAATTTTACGATTTCGTAATTGTAATTTTTTTAATACGATAAGTAGAGTTAGAGAAAAAAATAACTTTAAATAGGGGTAGAAATCAAACCCTGCAATTCGTATATTAAATCAGATTGGGTTAAATTTAACCAAGGAGGATTGGCCTTGAAGACAATGAGAACCATTTTAACACAAAAGGGGCGCACGGTTTGGACAATCAGCCCGGAAGCCACGGTTTTGGAAGCGTTAAAGAAAATGGCCGATAAAAATGTGGGCGCTTTGTTGGTCATGGATGAAAATGACGAACATCTTTACGGCATTATTTCGGAACGCGACGTGGCTCGCAAACTGGATATTCAGGGACGGCGGGCTGCCGATACCAAAGTAAAAGAAATTATGACACATGAAATCGTAGCGCTTGAACCGCAACACACGGCCGAAGAAGCCATGGCCGTTATGATTGACAAACACATTCGCCACTTGCCCGTTATTGAAAACGACAAACTTATGGGATTGATTTCAATCGGCGATGTGGTTAAAGCGGTGATCAAAGATCAAAAATTTACAATCGATCAATTGGTAAAATACATTGTCGGAGAATACTAACACTCCGTTCAAAATAGAAAATGCAGGATGTCGTTGACGCATCCTGCATTTTTTTACCTGCCTATTACGTAACGACCGAGCTAAACGAATTTTTCACAAGCCAAAAAACTTTCACTTGGCGATAACTTTCTCATTGATCGGATTCATCGCCCGCGTGGCAAATTTCGGTTGTGTGATTTGTTCTATGGATGACCATTATGCTATTTGATTTCAGATAATTTCTTAATAATCAATTCAAGAGATTCATGTGGAGTTATTGATTCATTTGGAATATATAAATGATTTCCTTTTTGGAACCAAATAAATATTCCTTTAGGTGTAATTTTTGTTTGATATATATCTTTCAAATCAACTTTTATTTTAGACAAAGGACTTTGAATTTCAAAAAAATCTTGAAAAAAATTAATAACTATATCGCTGTTATCATTTTTATTGTTTAATCTATTAGAAATCCAATTTAATTTATGCCGTTTGAAAGATATTAATTCAAATATACCTATAGCTATTACAGCAATACTAACAATAATAA
>JALWEA010000638.1 GCA_027039465.1 Calditrichia bacterium
GTTTACAGTTCCGGCATCGTTTACGGAAAAAACATTCACTAATCGGGATCTATCATCGGGCTTTGATTTTGGAGAAGGACAAGTCGCTTATTTCCATCAGGTTAATTTATCATCACTGACCAATCAACTACGCGATGAAATTTTAAAGTCCGGTAAATTACCGGTTGGTATCTACAAAATTATTGTGGAATTGCGCCAGCAAAACCTAAATCGGTACATCGGCCATGGTGAGCGTGTTCTATTGCAAGCCCGAAATCCTAATTATTTGCAATTGGTTTCGCCTGGCGTTCCCGCGGGCAACGGTTTGACGGCCAACGTGTACACACAATTTCCCGTTTTTCAATGGGCAGGTAACGGGACGGATTATCAGGTTTTTGTTTACGAGAAAAAAGAGATGATGCAGACTTATGATGATATTGTTAACAGTCAACCGAATTGGGCTTCGGAACGGCTGAACAAATTTTCGATACAATATCCTCAATCCGCTACGGTTATTCCTTTGGAATTCGGTAAAACCTATTTTTGGATGGTACGCATGTACAGTGAGACTTCCGGCGGAGAAGAAACGCTAGACAGTGAAGTGTGGGAATTTACGTTGGTAAATCCCGATCATTCTTCGGATTTGCAGAATCAAATGGTACGCGAGGACGTTCTGCAGTTTTTGGCTGAATTTTTAGGGCCGCAAATTGAAGAGGTTCGTGCTAGTCTGGAAGGCTATCAATTAAAACGAATTCGATTCAACGGAGAAGAAATCACCTTGAGCCAATTGTATGAGATTCTGAATCGCTACAAAGGCGAATCCTTTAAAATAGTTGATTTTATTCCACCTTCTCCCGAAAGATGAGGCGATTATGAAAAACAAGCATATCATTGGTGTTTTATTGGTAACATTGTTTTTGATTTCATTTGGCAATACCGCGGTGGAACCGGTGGCCGTAGTTATTAAGGCGCGCGGCAAGGTTTTTCTTGTCCATGCAAAGGGTGGCCGGAAGAAAGGAAGGCCGGTTAAACGAGGTCAACGTATTTTGCCGGGGCAAAGCATTTTTACCAAAGCCAAGAGTTTCGCCATCGTGCGTTTTATCGACAACGGCGGCGTGGTGCGGATTCAATCCAATTCATTGTGCCGCTTTGATGGCAAGCGCGTAAAACGCAATTTGGCCAAAAATATTTATTTGGAAGTGGGTACGGTTTTCAGTAAGATTTTCAAGAATAAAGGAGGCTTTAGAGTAAGCACTCCCACCTCGGTCGCTTCCGTTAAAGGAACGGCTTTTTGGACCAAGCAAAAATTCAAAGGACCTACTTACTATTTTGGCGAAGAAGGCGTTGTGGAAATTTCAAATGCCAGCGGCGTGGCTTTGCTCAAAGCCGGAATGACCGGCTATGTTCTTTCGCCGAATTCCAAACCGATCGTCCGAAAAACACGTAAAGGTGAGAAACCGGTTTTGGAGAGCGAAGATCAATCCCTTGACGAGTTTGATCTTGAGTTTGAAGATGCCAACGGCAATACCAAATCGCTAAAATTTAAAATCCGTAAAAATAAAAAATAACAGGATGGTATGAAACATACACACAAATTCGGTTTAATCGCGGGACTGCTTTTATTGACGCTCAATGTGCTTTGGGCGGCCAATTTTTATCATGATGTCCCGTCCGCCGTTTATCAGGGCGAAAATTTGCACATCGAATTGAAAGACTTTGGATATTCTCCGACGGCTCAGCCGCCCATGCTGTATTATCGCATGACGGGCGAGTTCGATTTTCATTCGCTTCCTTTAAAAAACGAGGGTTTTGTTTATGCCGCCGATATTCCCGGTAAATTGTTACATCCGGGCAGGGTGCAGTATTATTTCGCCATGGAAACTACTTCCGGCAGTGTTGCCACTTTGCCCGATGGAGCCCCGTACAGCCAATTGTATGAAGTGGAGATTATTCCGAATAACAGTAACCGGGTTGGCCGATTAAAAAAAATTGATATTAATTTATTGGCTCCGCAGGAGAATGAAATCCTGAATCCGGATGAGGTTTTTATTTCTTTTTCCGTACCTTATTCCATTACCGATCCCAACAAATTAAAATTTCGTATTACTATGGACGGAATCGATCGTACGGAAAAACTGGTTCGCGAAGGTCATGTGGCTACCTACATCCCAAATAGCATCCGCAGCGGATACCACACGGTCAGTTTTAAAGTTTACAATGCGGACGGCATTTTAATCGGACAACGTCAGGTGCGGTTTCGTGTTAGCGATATGCCCTCGGTTCATCAGGCTTTTTCTTACAAAGGATCGTTTTTCGTTGACAACCGCGTCCAGCAATTGAATGCCACCAATCTTAATTACACCCGCGGCGGTGTACGCTTGAATTTGAATTACAAGAAATTTGAACTGGACACCCGCCTTTTGCTTACAACCAATGAATCCAGAGAACGGCAACCGTTGAATATCTATTCAATGCGCTTTAAATACAATTTCTCCTACCGCTATTTTTTGTACTTGTGGGGCGGCGATGTTGCCCCGAGCTATGACCCTTTAACCTTGCAAGGTCGAAGGATTCGAGGCGGGAGTATCGGATTGTACACACGCTTTTTTAATTTGGATGTGACCAAAGGTCAGTCCTTGCGCGCCATTGAAGGGTTACCTCCGGTAAATCCGGATAGTAGCACGATTCCCCTGCGCCGGGGTACTTTCAGGCAGAATTTTTTTAGTGTTCACCCGCAATTTAATTTTGGCAGTCATTTTAGTTGGGGGCTCAATCTTTTAAATGCCAAGGATGATCCCAATTCGATTAAATACGGCCCGAATCCCAAAGAGTATTTGGTTGTGGGCACTACCTTTGATTTGAACATGCACGGCCGTCGCATTCTGATTCACGGAAGTGCACAGGCTAGTATTAAAAACGAAGATGCCAGCCACAGTGTGGATTTTGACACCCTTGCCAATTCCCTGAATTTGGAAGGATCGGATCGCTCCAATGCCAAGCGCATTGTGGATCTTTTGACAAAGCCGGGTTTTATTACCATTTCTCCAGGGCTGGCGCCGTTGCCTTCGCTTGCCCTGCAATTTGACACCCAATTAAATTATTTTAATCAGGTCTTGCGTTTTTCCTACAAACGAATCGATGCCAACTATGCCACACCTGGGAATCCCTATTTATTAAAAGATCTGCAGGGGTTTTTTATTAATGATTATCTGCGTCTGTTAAATAATCGTATGTTCATGAATATCTTTTTCAATTCCTATGAAACCAATCGCTCACAGGGTAAGGCGAAGACCAAAAATAAAGATTTTGGCATTACGCTGGCTTTAACGACCCAAAGTAATTTGCCATCGGTTTCTCTTAATTATATCAATTATGATCGTAAAAATAGTGTGCAACCGACCGATTCTTTGTTGTTCCCGGAAAATAATATCACTCAATCGATAGGCTTAGCCGGTAGTTATAATTTTAATTTCGGCTTGATTCGGAACACTCTCTCGTTGAGCGCTAATCATTTTTTGCGTGATGATAAATTCAAGACCACGCAAAACCAATACAATTTGATTTCCGTAGGCCTAAGAAATAGGTTCGCCATTCCATTGACATCGCGTTTTGCATATTCCACCAGTGCAACGGATTTCGGTACGGGCTTGGCCAAGCAGTCAACGGATATTCGGCGTTATTCTTTCGGGTTGGAATATTTGTTTCGGAATTTTGTTTTCGGAAGCCAAATGAAGCCCTTCGTAAACGGATCCGTACAAAAGATCAAGGATTCGGCTTTGGGGAATACGTACCAACGTCAGAATTACACGGTCGGTATTTCCTGGATTACATCAGGAATGGGAACGCTCAATTTGCGCTACGATTACATTTCGTATGATTTCCAAAATGCCAGGCGAAACGATTCCATTTTGAGTACACGATACAATCTATTTTTTTAACAAAGTAGCTTATGAAATTTAATAAACCGAAACCCAAAAAGAGCATTATTCTGCTTTTGCTTTTGGCCTCTTTACTGGGCGCCTACTTGTTGAGCTTTACTTCGCTTTTCCAATCGTTTGAATTAAAACTGTTGGATCTGCGTTTTCAAATGCGCGGCGTTATTCCGTTGAATGATTCGCCGATCGTTATTCTGGCCATTGACAATCAATCCGACCTTTCCACACCGGCGCGTTGGCCGTGGCCGCGATCCTATTTTGCTCATGTTGTGGAAAATCTGGAAAAAGCGGGCGTGGCCGCAATCGGCATTGACGTTATTTTTGATCAGCCTGATCATTACAGCCCTCAAAACGACGATTCCTTGGCCCACACTTTGGCTCGTTATCATAATATCGTTTTGGCCGGTAAAATTCAACAAACACACGGTCGTTATTCATCCACAAGCATTCTGCCGCCTTACGAAAAATTCCTGCAGCCCGGAACGCAATGGGGCTTGGTTACATTGGAAGCGGACATCGACGGATTTTACCGTCGCTATCCGTTTTTGGTGCAATTGGAAGATACTTTATTGAGTTCGTTTGCCGCTCAAATTCTTACGGAATATAGCAAGAAAAAAAATCCGCAAACTTCTTTTGTCCTAAAAGAAAGCCCTGATGCATTTTGGGCAGGAGCCGTGCGCATCCCTAAATATGATTCCCACAGTATGTTGATTAATTTTTACGGTCCGCCCTTCAGTTTTCCGTACTATTCCTTTGATAATGTTCTGGACGACCAGGAAGTTGATCTAGTGGATGAATATGATATTGATGCCTTTGATGATCCGGGAGATTCGACCCTTGGTATTCCGCCCGGTCTTTTGTATTCCGGCAAGCTGAAAGATAAGATCGTACTCATCGGATCCACCATGAGTGAATTGCATGATAATTTTCCCACACCCTTTTTGGTACAAAAAGGCGATAGCGCCGGGCAGGCCCGTGTTGAGATGCCTGGAGTGGAAGTTCATGCCAATGCTCTGCAAACCGTTCTGGATAAGAATTTTATTCGCAAACTTTCCGGCTGGTGGGTATTGCTCCTGAATATTCTTTTTGCATTACTTATTTTGCTCATGGTTAAACGTCTTAATACGATTCTCAGCTTAATTCTAACCGTTTTGTTCGTTGCCGGGTATGTTCTGCTGGGGTTTGTTTTCTTTGCCGACGGTAATTTGCTTTTGCCGGTGGTAACCCCGACGCTAGTCATTCTATTTACGTTTGTCAGTCAAATTTCTTACGATTATTTATTGACGCAACAAGAAAAAAAGATGTTGCGCGGCGTTTTTGCCCATTACGTTCCGGAAAAGGTTATTCAGGAAATTATCGATCACCCGGAAAAATTATCCTTAGGCGGAGAAGAGCGCGTGGTAACCGTACTTTTTTCCGATGTGGCGGGTTTTACCACACTTTCCGAGAAAATGACACCAAAAGAACTGGTTGCTTTGCTCAATGAGTACCTTACCGCGATGACGGATATTATTTTGAAACACAACGGCATTATCGACAAATTTGAAGGCGATGCGATTATGGCGGAGTTCGGGGTACCGGTCACGTTCGAAAATCATCAAAAAGAAGCTTGCCTAGCCGCTTTGGAAATGCAGAATAAACTTCGGGGATTGCGCTACAAATGGAAAAAAGAAGGCAAACCGGAATTACATGCCCGCATCGGTATTAATACGGGCGAAATGATTGTGGGCAACATGGGCTCAAACACGGTTTTTGATTATACGGTCATCGGCGATCATGTAAATTTGGGCTCCCGTTTGGAAGGCGCCAACAAGGCCTATCAAACCAACATTATGGTTAGTAGCTTTACGCATGAGGCGGTTAAAAACGATTTTATTTTCCGTGCTTTGGATTTGATTCGGGTGAAAGGTAAAGAAAAACCCGTACAGGTTTTCGAATTGATCGGGACGTTGGAGACCAAGTTCACCGACCAATTTCTGGAAATGCTGGATTGGTTTAATCAGGGATTGATTGCTTACCGGTTGAGAGAATGGGATAATGCGTTGGATGCATTTAAACGTTGTTTACATTTGGTGCCTAATGATCGGCCCTCACAAATTTATGTGGATCGATGTGTTTATTTTAAAGAGAATCCGCCGCCGGACAATTGGGACGGTGTGTGGGAGTTAAAAGAAAAGTAAATTTTTGTTAAATAACGGAATGTAAATTTTGCAAACTGAGGTTTTTGGGTCCTTCCGAAGCCTTTGTTTTTGCGAATTCTTATTAATTTTGAAAAATATGGCTCTTCCGGTTTTTGAGTACATCAAGTGCCCTTTAAATCAAAATTATAATTATGCAAGTCAAAGATTTTCAACTTAAAAAATTCAAAATCTCTAAAACCATACATTTTTCTTTTCAGCA
>JALWEA010000639.1 GCA_027039465.1 Calditrichia bacterium
TACCTTGAAGATCTGTGCCCTCCGCGTTCAATTCCAAAAAGATAACAATGAATTGACCACCGGAGACGGACAATTTATGATTGACACCACCACGACCGATCCCTACGCCATCGATCCCGCTCCGCATGACAAACAATATTTCCAGGATCAGATTACGGCAGCCGCTAATTATTTTATGGCTGTTTCCAAAGGCCGTTTAACGGTCGTCGGAGATGTCTTTCCTAAAGAAGCCAAAGCCGCTTTCACACTAAATAAACCCATGGGCGATTACAATCCCAATACCACCGACGAAGAAATTAACAAAGGTATCAGTCGCCTGTTTGTTGATGCGGTTAAAGCAGCCGATCGCAGCGGAGAAGGCATTGATTTCAGCAAATACGATTTGGTGGTTATCTTTCATGCCGGTGTCGGTCGGGATGTCGCCCTGGACTTCGACCCGACGCCTCAGGATATTCCGTCCTTGTTTTTAAACGATCGATTTTTCAAGAAAACATTGGGCGATACGTTCGACGGCATTGCCGTTAACAACGGAAGTTTCAAAATCCATCAGGGCATCCTGTTGCCCGAAACCGAAAATCAGGAAGGCCACGCCATTGCCCTGACCGGGTTTTTGGTTTCTAATATCGGCAGTTATTTGGGCCTGTACGATCTGTTCAGTCCAACAACACAACGCAGCGGTGTGGGGCGCTTCGCTTTGATGGATGCGGGTTTGCTCAATTTGAACGGATTGGTTCCGGCGCCGCCTGGGGCTTTTTCGCGCATGCTGCTGGGTTGGGATCGTCCGGTAACGATTAATGCACCGCAAACGAATATTCCGGTAGAGCGGTTATTTGCACAAAATCCGTCTTCAACGCCTACGTTGTACAAAGTCCCGATTAACGACGATGAATATTATTT
Organism: Calditrichia bacterium; assembly: GCA_027039465.1. Classification (GTDB taxonomy): domain Bacteria; phylum Calditrichota; class Calditrichia; order Calditrichales; family Calditrichaceae; genus Caldithrix. Next base: position 898 of record JALWEA010000639.1, read on the forward strand.
GGTTGAATGTCGCGGTGAGCCGAATGTCAATATTGATTCGCTGTATCAAACATTGTACACGGACAATGGCCCTGCGCCCACTTACATGCAAGTTCTGAAAACTTTTTTCCCGGAGCAGATTGAATTCGGGCCGAGCGGTGTTTTAACCAAAGTGGCTAATTACGATCTGGGCTTACCGGGTTCGGGCATTTTGATTTGGCACATTGATGAACGGATTATTCGGGAAAAAGGCGCGGAGAATAAAATTAACGACGATCCCGAACAGCGAGGTGTGGATATCGAGGAAGCGGATGCCTCGCAGGACATCGGTCAGAATTATTCATTATTGGATGCGGGCTATCAAACCGAATTGGGCTGGTTTGCCGACTTCTGGTTTAAAAACCGTCCGCCGTACATTAAAAATTTTGAATTGTACACCAATGAATTTTCTTCGACTTCGCATCCGGCCACGCTTTCCAACCGTGACCACGCATTTACCCATGTTAAACTTTACGATTTCAGCAACAACACCGGCGATGTAATGCATTTCTCTTTCACCCGGGAAATGAGTGAGTCCGGTTTTCCGCTGAAACTAAATAATAATGGGAAAATCACTCAGTGGATCGGTTACCGTGATATGAATAATGTTACTTATTTTTATTTAGGTGATCAAAACGGTAATGTGTTTTCGATCAGACGGGATTCGGAAAACGGTTTACCGGTCATGCAGCCGGTTCGGACGGATTCCTCATCTGCGGTACGGAAACTATCTGTAATTAACGGCAACGGTTTTTCCAAGCTGACTATTGCTTATCAAACTAAAATTGTCGTTACGCCTTACAATTATATTTTGGGTGAAATGAGCCCTCCGTCGATCTTTGAATGGCAAGCGCCAGCGTCCATTGTGGCCGGTCCGGTTTCGTATGATGATAGAATGTACGTGGTCTGCGCCAATGATTCTTTGTACGAATTTCAAATAGCAAAGGACAAACTCGAGCTGTTGTCGCGAAAGGCTGGTTTCGGGCATTTTAAGGATTTGGCCATGACGCCCGCAACGGAAATTCCTAAAAAACTGTTAAAACGGGATAGCGTGTTGACCTTGGGCGTTAGTGAAGATGTGAGTCCCAACGGACGTTTTTTCGCTTTAACAAAGGAAGATTCGCAAGCGGTCGTTA
>JALWEA010000640.1 GCA_027039465.1 Calditrichia bacterium
TGTCGGGTTTTTCCCAAATGATTTTAATGGGCGAGATGCCGGTAGTGTCCCAATTCTCCTTGGTAAAAGCATCGAATTTGGCAGAGGAGACGGAGGCGATGAAATTTTGCAGCTTGGTATTGTTCAGGGTGTAATAGGACAAACGCAGCGCCTGTAAAAAACCCGCTTCATCAAAATTGTCCTGCGCCTGCAATTCAATGAATGCAAAAACGACGATTAAAACGATGCCGATAATCTTTCTCATGGCTTTCCTTCATAATTTATTTGGTGTTACATGCTCTTTTTAGTAAATTTAAAATTTGTAAAAAACATGATTGGCTATGAATTTAGAAACAATTAGTTTCAAAAACAACACGTTAAAAATCTTAGATCAAACCTTCTTGCCCAACCGGCAAGAATTTGTTGTTCTTTCTCAACTGGACGAGGTTATTAACGCCATTCGGACTTTAAAAGTTCGCGGGGCTCCGGCCATCGGTATTGTGGCCGCTTACGGTTTGTATGTTCATGCCCGAAATTTGCAAAAACGGAACGCGCTTTCTTTGCAGGCTTTGCAAGAAGCCGGCGACCTGCTTAAGGCCGCCAGACCCACGGCGGTGAATTTGGCCTGGGCGGTGGATCGTTTGCTTAAAGCCGTTTCCGGTCAAAACGATTCTTCGGCGATTTTGCAAATTTTACGCGACGAGGCCATAGCCGTTCACGAAGAAGACAAAGCCATGTGCGATTCCATCGGAGAACACGGCAGTAAACTTGTGGGCCAACGCTCGAATATTTTAACCCATTGTAACACGGGCTTTTTGGCTACCGGAGGCATCGGCACGGCGCTGGGTGTGGTTTACAAAGCGTTCCAACAGGGAAAGCAAATTCATGTTTTTACGGATGAAACGCGACCGGTGGGTCAGGGCGCGCGCTTAACGTATTGGGAATTGCAGCAGAACGGCATTCCGGCTACGTTGATTACGGACAATATGGCCGGATTTTTGATGAAACAAAAAAAGGTGGATTTGATTATTACCGGCGCCGATCGCATTGCCGCCAATGGCGATACGGCCAATAAAATCGGCACTTATTCTCTGGCCGTTTTGGCCAAACATCACGGTATTCCGTTTTATGTTGCCGCTCCGTCTTCCACCTTTGATTTGAGTTTGGAAAGCGGGGAAGCGATTCCCATTGAACAACGTCCGGCCGACGAGATTTTGAACTGTTGGCAATTTGAAAATCGGGAACGATATCGCGTTTACAATCCGGCGTTTGATGTAACCGATCACGAATTAATTCACGGTATTATCACGGAGCTCGGCATCATCGAGCATCCGAATAAAGAAAAAATAATTAATTTTTATCAAACATTTAATAAAGGAGATCTTTTATGAAAAGATTGATGTTATTAGCTATTCCTATTTTGGTTTTAGCGCTGCTTAGTTCTTGCCGTCCTCCCGAATTGGAAGGCGCTTTTGTGGATTACAATGCCGGCCGTTATGACAACGCTTTAAAGCTGGCCAAGCAATCCACGGAAAAATATCCCAACAATGCCGAAGCCTGGTATTTACTCGGTGAAATTTACGGCAAAAAAGAGATGTACAAAGAGATGAAACACGCTTTTGATCAGTCTCTTAAATTAAGCCCGCAGTTTTCCAAAAAGATCAAACAGGCCGAACTTTACTATTTCGGCAATCTGTTCAATCGCGGCGTGAATGCTTACAACAACTTCACCAAACAACCGGATCGCAATTCCGAAAAAGCCAAAAAATTATTGGAAGAAGCGATTAAAGATTTCAAACTGGCTAACATCGTTAAGCCGGATTACAAAGCCGTGGATTTGGTGGCTCTTTGCTACAGTCTGGAATCCAAATCCGATAGCGCCATGGCCTACTACACAAAGTTAACGGAAATCGCGCCCGATTCCGCCGACAGCTACATCAAATTGGGCCGTTACCAGTTATTGAACAAAGATTACAAAGGCGCCATCAAATCGTTGGAAAAAGCCTTAAAGATTGATCCTAATAATGCTGACGCCATTCAGATTATTGCCGAAGCTTACGACCGTGACGGCGACACCCAAAAAGCCATCGAGGCTTACCAAAAAGCCATGAGCATTAATCCCAAGGAAAAAGCATTCCCGTTTAACCTTGGTCTGATTTATTTTAAATTGTCCACGGACACGACGGTAAGCAAGGAAAAGCAAAAAGAGTATTTGCAGAAATGCATCGATGCTTTTGCCAAGGTCATTCAGATTGACCCGACCATGAAAGAGCCTTACGACTTTAAATCCAATTGTGAAATTCAACTGAAGAAATACGACGAAGCTTTGCTTACTTTGCAGGAAGCGACCAAACGTTTTCCGGATGTGGGTGCGTTTTGGTTTAACTACGGCGTTGTGCTGACCCATTTGAACAAGGCCAAAGAAGCCAAAGCGGCCTTTGACAAAGCCAAGGAATTGGGCGTACAGTAAAAAGGGAAGACCTTTAGAATTTTGAAAAGGGTGGATCGGTTTGGTTCACCCTTTTTTATTGGGTTGATTTAAGGAGATGGATTGGGTATTCTATGTCGGGAAAGTGAGGATGAGACTTTTTATTGGAGGGCGTTAGGGCTAAGCTATAAAATTTTTCCCAATTTATTTATGGCTTGATAAAAGACCCCACTTTAGCTTTTTGTATTTTGTTAATTAGTGATACATCGAAGTCATAAATTTTTTCATTCAAATTATCTGCGACTTTCAACCTTTGTTTATAAGTGTTGTGTTTATAGTTTTCAAGCATTTGACCATAATATTTAAAGCCTGATTGGATTTTGTTTTCAAGAAAATTTCTTGCATCATTACCAAAATATTTTTGTATCATTGCCAGATTCTTATTTAAACTTTCATTCCATTCGAATAATACTGCCCTATATTTGTCCCAGCGCTGTTTCATTTCTTTATAATCTTTTTTACTAGCAATACCCATGCTAATTCTTCTCATTCTATATAATCGCTTATCCATTAATTCGCTTATATTCTCAAATATAATAGTTGCAGATTTTATCTCATATCTCTTTTGCTCAGCCTCACTTTCAATAACTGCTGCCCGAGTTTGCCATTTGTAACTAAGATATCCCCCAACTACAGTAGTGAAAATAAACCCTAATAGAAGCAAAGCTAGATCGTGATACTTACCAAACAATTTTTCATTAATTTTCTCCATAGCTATTTACTCCTAATTGAAATGATTTTATTAATATTTACGGATTGACAAATATATAACATTAACTTTTAACAATCATTTTTAACCTTATTAAATTTCTGTTTGTTTTTTTTCTGCTTATATTATGTAAAAAAATATTATTAGCACAATGACTTGAGCTGAATTTCGCCGCAAAAATTTACTCACGCAGCAAATTGCACAAGGTCGCAGCCCTGCTAAAACAACGCCAAGTGAATATGGTGTGTTGAGCGATTTATTGCATTATTGTTTTTATTTTAAAGCACGATTTCCCAACCGGAGATTTTATTATTCCAATTTCACAATGGAAGATAATAAAAACGTTGGGAAATTGCCATCTCAAAATACGCCTTTAATTTACTCTTTCCAGTAATCAACGAATCATTTTCGTTATTCAAAGTAATACAGAAGAGGCTAACTTTAAGTGCAAAACCCCCGCATCTTCATTTGCTTGTCAAATCAAACAACTGCAAAATACGTAAGTACAGCAGGGGCTAGTTCTAAAGCCAGAGGCGATTTCGATTTTCGGGAGCTTGTTGGTCTTTATTAAACGGCGTCCGGTGCCAAGCTGATCCGATAGCTTTAACTCATTTAAGATTATAATGAAACAGTAAAGGCATTTTCACTTTTACCGGTTTACCATTCAAATAACTTGGTTTAAATTGAAATTGCATTGCAGCATTAATTGCCGAATGTTCCAAAACACTATCCGTCGATTTTACTACTTCTGCATCAATTACTTTACCGTTTTCATCAATAATAATATTTACCACAACCGTACCTTTAATTCTTTTCTTCCGAGCAATATCCGGATATATCGGCCGTACAGAGTGAACTATTAAAGGTCTTACATTTAATTGCTTATATTCATAAATATTATCTTGCTTAATTTTTGTTTTTGTCTCATTTTTATTATTTGTTGACGAAACGTCAAGTATAAATTTCCCTTTTGAAATTATATTTTCCGTAGAAATACCGTTGATTCTTGGATTTAATGGCAAACCTTCATAAACCGGATAATTAACAATTATAAAATATTTTACGTTTTTTGAATCGATCTTGACAGGTTTAAATTTAGATTGAAGAAGGGCATGTACGGCTAACATATCATAGGATAGATCAAAATCACCTAACCGGGAATGTTCTAAAATGAATACTGTTTCAATCTTTCCTTCTTCGTCAACAAAACATTGTAATACCGTCCTTGAGGTTAATTTAGATTGAATTAATTCGTCTGAAGGATCAATAAGACCAATCTTTTCTACAAACGATTCAAGATTTGCATTTTTATATTTTCGGACATTTTTGTATTCCTCGTCCAATTCCTTGAAATCACGGTCTTTAATATCATAGGCAATGGATGGATAATTGTAATACTTATTGTGACATCTTTGAAAGAAAAGAGCGGCAAATAAAAAAATTATTAATAATCTGAACTTCATACTGCAAACTCTTAAAAAATTATGTTACATCTTTAAGCAGGCTAACAGCCCGAACTAACCGGATTTGTCACACTAAAAAACTTCCTAAATGCCTATTCATATACTACGTGACAAATTAACTTGATTAGTGGGTTATCGGCCATCTTCATACTTTATTCTTCTTATTTTTGAAAAATACATAAAAACCCCAATTGACCATGAAATGGAACCGCCATCCAAATTGGAAATACTTGGCTCTTTAATAGTCGTATAGAATGTTCTCATGCGCAATCCCATTTGTGTAACCGTGCCCGGACCAAAGCTCCGTAATGACAAAGGTAGGAAATCTAAAATTACTCCACTTTGGATACTATAATGTTCTCCTTCCAAATCTCTTTTTATATTAAAATCATTTTTCTGCTTTTCCGCAATACCAAAGGTAGAAACGCCCAAACCGACAAAAGGTATAATCCTTATGAATTTTTTCAGCTCCAAAGGTATTCCGATATTTCCCGCAAATCTTAAAATTTGAGGACCCGATTCTTTTGGATATACATATCCATTTTGTTCAAAATCATGTTTGCTTTTGGCATTTGTTATGTTCATCTGAAGTTCATAATATATGGAAGGCGTTCTATAATACATATCCATATCTACTCCTACTTTATCACGAAGCAGATTTTCCGCCCCCTGAATAAAATGAGCCTGGCCAATCCCAAAGTCCATACCCCAAGCGGTTGGACTCGGTCCGTATTTAATATAAAATTTATCAATAAAGAATTCGCGGAGTTCTCTGTCTTTTATTTGTCTTGCATTGTTTCTAATATATTGATTTATGTCTTTTTGAGATGTGGTATCCAGTTCCATGGCTATAATAGATAATGCGGTTTTATTGCCTGGAGTTTCATCTTTAATGGCTAAGGAAAAATCGCTTGATTGACTATACCCCTTCATTAGTTCTACGATATTTATATTAAGCGCATCTCTTTGAACAACAACTCTTCTTTTATATTCATCGGATAACCAATATTTTATAGTATCGATATTAAGTAATGCCCGATAATTTCTGGCAAGTAAATTCAATGCTATCATTTCATAAGGAGTAAAAGGAATAATTTTAAGTTTTTTTGTATTATTCAATGCCTTTTGGATATCGTCGGTTATTTCATTGTAGTTACCATCTACTAAATTTTCGGTAATATGATTCCGGATAACGCTTATATCTTGTGCTTCCGCATAAGTACAGACCATGATAACTAAAAATAAAAACAAAAATCTCATTGAACGTCCCTCTTCAAATTTTGAATTTGATAAAGCTTATAACGGCTTCAGGTAACCGGATTTGACATACGCCAAAAAAACTTTCACATGGAGACAACTTTTTCACCGGACGAATTAGCACCCTGCGTGGCGAAATTAGTGTTATCCAATTTTTTATGTGCTATTTAAGAATTTATAGATTTTTAGATAATTTTTATATGGGATTCTAAATTTCATATTACGACCTTGGCTAATCGGATTTACCATGAGTCAACTCGGCAATAATTTTCTCATTGGACTACTTCGCTCCCACGTGGTACGAATTACGTGTGAAGCGATTTGTTAACTTTTTATTCTACAAAATTATATTGTTTTGGTAAATTCCAATTCGGTTTTATAATTCGGTGCATAAGTTTTAATTTTTTCTAATATATC
>JALWEA010000641.1 GCA_027039465.1 Calditrichia bacterium
CATTTTAGCCAATCGTGCAACCGCATCAAATTTTGTGACGCCTGATAGCGCCCGTTGGCAAAAACACCGTAATCACCGCCACCGCCCATGGCCGAAGTAAAGCGGGTTGAATTATTGTAGAACAGCCAAAGCGATGTCCATTCCCGTTCAATGGCCTCGTCAAACATGTTGGTCGGATCTGCCAAACCGGCCCTCCATATTTTTTGCATAATTTCTGTGGCGTGGCGTGTGTTTGCATTGGTTTCCTTGATGGTGTTGGCCAGACGGGCAAAATGATTATCCACCCAATTGGAACTGTGGCAGGTTAAACAAATGGCCTCCATGCGCTGCTCTCTTTTTTGCTGTTCCTCAGGAGAAATCAAAAACGACTTAACCGGCGTTCCGTCCAATTCCGTGGCTAACGGCAAGCCTGCTTTATTGTGAATAATGGAAAGATCCGGCGACTTGGGATGAGCGTGCGCATACGGAGCGCCAAACAAACGCCAACCAAGCCGATCGTTAAAACGGTGAGTACGTTTCGCGATAACCGTACTATCCGAATTAATAATCAAACTTACATGACAGGTGGCGCAGGTTGGTGCTGTAAAGTCCTTGCCAACCGTCCAGGGTACCGCTTCAAAATTCCAATGCTCATGCTGCGCGGTGTAAATATTGCCGTGTTTGCTTACCTGATAAACTTTGTAGGCCGGAACATCCGGGCCTTTATGGCATTCGGCGCAGGTGGAAGGCTTACGCGCCATGGCAATGGAAAAATCATGGCGGGAATGACAGGAAGTACACGAGCCCATGCTGCCGTCCGGATTAATGCGACCTACGCCTTGGTTGGGCCAGCCTTCCAGAACAGGGAAATCCATTTCGCCGAAATCCGTTTCCCTAGTTACTTTGCCTTTAACCTTGACCTTTGTGCCGTGACAATATAGACAAGCATCGGCACTTGTTTTTTGCGTCGGTTCCGCGAATTGCAGAGATCCGTTTTTTTCGCTCGTTTGGCCGATGACCGAATGAATGAGCTGTTGGTAAACACTGTTTTTCATCAAATTGTCGTAGGCATGTGCCATTAAATTTTGCGAATATTCTTTAACTTCTTTGGAATGGCAGGTGGCACAATCGTTCGGCGTTACCACCACATGAATTCTGTAGCCGTTGTGTTCAAACGTATCTTTATGCTTATCCGGATTAATGCCATGGCATTCGAAGCAGCCTACCGCGGTTTGCTTTAGCGAATCGGGTATGTTTTTGCTTGAAATGCGGCGTTGCAATTTGGGCTTGGCAAGTCCCTGCGCCGGGGTGATCATAGCGTGGCGGCTCTGCTGCCACTGGCTGACAATTCCGGGATGTATCTGTTCGTGGCAGGAAATACATTCTTCGCTTTGGTCGCTTAACGGCGGATTGTCGGCCCAAAGCCAACCCACACTAAAAACGATGATGACTAGTAATTGCGGAATGATCCGTTGGCAATTCATCACAACGCTCCTTTTGGTAAGGTTTTATTTTTGTCTTTCAAAGGAAAAATCCGTGCAGAATTTTTAAAGTCGATTTTCAACAAATAGTAATCGGAGTCCGCAAATCTTTTCAAAGGAAACAATTTTAATTTAATCAGACGTTTCTTCCTATTCAAGAAAAATAAAAAATCTTACAATTCCAAAAAAAATTAAAATCTGCCTGAATTTCTTCTTACCATGTCCTTAAAAAATCATTATTTGCGTCCGTCTGATTTCGATGTCCCAAGAAACTCCGGAATGCCGCTTTTAAATTATCTGCTTCGCATCCCATTTTTCGTTATATTCCGGTTAATAAATTAAAGGAGATCACATGCAGGCAAAAGCACGGGCTCATTCCAACATTGCCCTTATTAAGTATTGGGGTAAGCGTGATGTCCGTTTAAATATTCCGGCTGTCGGTTCCATTTCCATGACGTTAAGTGCATTATGGACGGAAACCGAGGTCATTTTTGACGAACGCTTAAGTAAAGATGAATTGATTCTCGACAATCGCCGAGGTAATGTCAAGGAATCCAAACGCATTTCCGCTTTTTTGGATATTTTACGTCAAAAATCCGGCGTTCCTTTAAAAGCCAAAGTCATCAGCATTAACAATTTCCCCACAGCAGCGGGACTGGCCTCTTCCGCTTCGGGATTTGCCGCCCTGACACTTGCCGCTGCCAAAGCCTTAAAATTAAACCTTTCCGAACGGGAGCTCTCTATTCTGGCTCGTCGGGGATCCGGTTCCGCGGCACGTTCGCTCTTCGGGGGCTTTGTTGAAATGTTCGCCGGAACCGAGCCCGACGGCAGTGATTCTTTCGCGCAACCTATCGCCGCACAGGATCATTGGGATGTTCGGCTATTGATCGGCATTACTTCTTTCCGTCCCAAAAAAGTAGGTTCTACCGAAGGTATGACGCGCTCCAAGAAAACTTCGCCTTACTACCAGGCCTGGATTCAAAGTCAACCTGAAGATTTAAAAGAAATGCGGCAGGCCATTTTGCAAAAGGATTTTCAGAAAGTCGGCGAGTTAACCGAACACAGTTGCTTGAAAATGCACGCTTTGGCCTTAAGCAGCAAACCCGGCATTTTGTACTGGAACGCCATTACCGTTGACGCCATGCATGCCATTCGCGAATTACGCCATTCCGGAATTCAGGCCTATTTTACCGTAGATGCCGGGCCGCAAATCAAAGTGCTGTGTCTGGCGGAAGATGAGGTACGGGTGCGTGACATGTTGCGATCCATTAACGGTATTGAACGAACCATTGTCAATAAATTAGGCCCTGCCGCTCAAATTTTGGAGTTTGATGAATGATTCGGGTTGTTGCTCCGGGTAAAATGATTTTATTGGGAGAATATGCCGTTCTTGAAAATGCTCCGGCCCTAGTCTGCGCCGTTAATAAATTCGCTGCCGTAACCATGGAACCGTTAAGCGGACAGGAATTTCGGTTTTCCGCACCGTCGCTTGATTTAACGGACCTACCTTTTGTTATCACACCCAAAGGGCATGTACGTTTTGATCCGTCATTGGCTCCGGTCAAACTCAAGCGGTTGGAATTGTTCTCTAAAATTTTTGAATATGTTTACCGAAAGGCAGACATTTCCGCACGAAACGGCTGGTTTATCGGGATTGACACCGATGATTTTTATTCACGGGAATTGCATAGTAAATTCGGATTCGGCTCTAGTGCTGCGCTTTGCGTTGCCCTGGTAACGGCAACGGTGCGGGCATTTGATCTGCGCATGAGCGAGCAAGCCCTTTTTCGGCTTGCCCTGGAAGCACATCATTACGCCCAGGGGAAAATGGGCAGCGGCATTGATGTGGCGGCTAGTTTTTTCGGTGGCTACCTGATTTACCGCCGTGTTTATGAAGACGACCCGATCGACAAAAACCCGCAAAAAATCAGCGGCTGCGAGGGGCTTTATTTTAAACCGGTTTTTACCGGACGTAGCGCTTCAACCCGAAAGTTGGTTAAAGGTGTGAGTCGGCTTAAGGAAGATTTCCCGGACGTGTACCGCGAGATAATGGAGAAATTGAAACAAATCAGCGTTGAAGGTAGTGAACATTTTAAAGAACAAAATCCGCGAGCTTTTCTGAATGATATTTTATTGTTTTACCGGACGTTAAAGGAATTGGGAGATCGCAGCGGCATGCCCATTATTTCGGAAACGCATCAACGCATTTTTAACCTGGCGCAAAAAGAAAACGTGGCTTACAAACCTTCCGGCGCCGGCAGCGGCGACATCGGCATCTTATTCTCGGAAGATCCCGAACGGTTGGAGCGTGCCGCGCAACAGATTTTACAAGCCGGATTCTTACCGTTAAATATTGAAACGGATCATCAGGGAAAACGTATTTTGGCGGACTAACTTTTCCTTTAATTTTAAAAGGGAATTTATTAGATTGGCATAAGGATTTTTTTCGTTTGATAAAAAACGCATTAAGGGAAATAGATCATGGGAAGTTCAAGAATTGCCAATTTTTACAAATTAAACATTCAGGAACGCCTGAAGCTGTTGCATGAACGCCATATTTTAAATGAAGCCGATTACTTAAAACTTAAAAACGGCAATCATTTGTTGCGTAGCGAAGAATCCGATCGCATGATCGAAAATGTAATCGGTGTCTTCGGGCTGCCCATGGGTTTGGGCCTTAATTTTTTAGTTAACGGCAAAGATTACATTGTGCCCATGGTTGTGGAAGAGCCCTCCATTGTGGCGGCGGTTAGTTCCGCGGCAAAGGTGGTACGCAATGCGGGCGGCTTCGAAAGCGAATACACCGGGCCTATTTTAATCGGGCAGGTACAGGTTGTTAATATCAACAATCCTTCGGCGGCCAAACAGGCTATTCTGCAAAACAAAGAAGAAATTATCAATTTGGCCAACAGTTTGCACCCCAAAATGGTAGCACGCGGCGGCGGTGCCATTGATTTGGAAGTTCGTATTTTATCCCGCGCCTCTCATCGCGGCGATATGGTTATTGTGCATCTTTTGGTGGACACGCGTGATGCCATGGGCGCCAATTTGGTAAACAGCATGTGCGAAGGTATTGCTTCTTTAATCGAAAAAATTACCGGCGGCGAAGTCTTTCTGCGTATTTTATCCAATTTGGCCGACCGTTCGCTGGCCCGTGCCCGCTGCCGCATTCCGGTCAAATTATTGGAAGGCAAAGGTTACACAGGCGAGGAAGTACGCGACGGCATTGTACTAGCCTACGAGTTTGCCGCTGCGGATCCGTATCGTGCCACGACCCACAACAAGGGCATCATGAACGGCATTGACCCGGTGGTGATTGCAACCGGTAACGACTGGCGCGCCGTGGAGGCCGCTGCGCATGCCTATGCCGCCAGAGGCGGACGTTACACTTCGTTAACCCGTTGGGAAAAAGCGGAGAACGGTGATTTGCTGGGATTTATCGAACTGCCCATTCGCATCGGTATTGTCGGCGGGCCGGTGGAAAGCAACCCAACCGTAGGCATAGCGCATCATATTTTAAATGTGCAGTCGGCCGGAGAATTGGCGCAGGTTTTGGCTGCCGTTGGTTTGGCGCAAAATTTTTCCGCGTTGCGGGCTTTGGCAACCGAGGGCATCCAACGCGGCCACATGAGTTTGCACGCCCGTAGCGTGGCCATGGCCGCCGGCGCAAGCCCCGAAATTTTTGAAACGGTTGTGGAAAAACTGATCGAATCCAATGAGATTAAAATCTGGAAAGCAAAAGAAATTATTGATGAATTAGCCACCAAAGAAGAGGCGCCCAAGGCCAATTTGTACCTTTCGGCCAAGCAGGAAAAAATTCCAACCGGACACGGCAAAGTGATTTTATTGGGCGAACATGCGGTGGTTTATGGTTCGCATGCTATTGCCGCTCCCATCCCTCTGGCCATGCAAGCCGTTGTTTCTGACTCGGAGAGCGAAGGCATTCATTTGTTGATTTCGCGCTGGGGCGTGGAAGAGCGATTGCAGAAAGGCAAGGAATACAAACATTCGATTTTCAAATCGTTGCATTTAATTTTGCACGAATTGTCTCTGGAAAAGGAAAATATTAAAATCGAAGTTTTTCCTCATGTGCCGCGCGCCATGGGCCTGGGCGGATCCGCGTCATTGGCCGTGGCCATCATTCGGGCTTTGTCGGAACGCTTTAATTTAAATTTAACCGACGAACAAATTTCGAAGCTGGCTTTTAAATCGGAACAGATTGTGCACGGAACGGCTTCCGGCATTGACAACACGCTGGCGACTTACGGCAAATTTTTACTCTACCGCAAAGGCGATCCTCCGATTATTGAGGAAATCAAAGTCCCAAAGCCCATTCGTATTGTTATCGGCCTGACCTGGACGGAAAGCCTGACGGCCAAAATGGTCAGCCGCGTGCGTGAAGCATGGCAAAGCAATAAACGCTTGTACAATCACATTTTTAATGAAATCGACAAACTTGTTCTGCAAGCGGTTAAAGCCATTGAACGGTACGATCTGCCTCAATTGGGACAATTAATGAACATTAATCAGGGCTTGCTGAATGCCTTACAGGTGTCGGGACGGGAGATCGAGGAATTGGTGGAAATCGCCCGCAACCACGGCGCCTTGGGCGCAAAATTAACCGGCGGTGGCGGCGGCGGGGCTGTGATTGCCCTGTGCCCGGACAATGCCGAGGAAGTGGCCACCGCGATTATCAATGCGGGTTACAGAGCCTATATTACGGATTTGAAATAGTCAATCGATTTAAAAAACGATAAACTCCGAGGAACGCATGAACAACGACCAAATTGTTTCATTTGACGACGAAAAGCTGATTTTAGTCGATCCCGAGGAT
>JALWEA010000642.1 GCA_027039465.1 Calditrichia bacterium
TGTCACTGCCTTAATAATCCATTGCACCAGCCGTGGTTCCCGGCCTCGCAATGACAGGCTTTTTTTTTATTTTCCAACTTAATCGCTCGGTTTGGGATTTAGTTTAATTAATCAATTTCTTTCAACTCAAAAACATTACCGGCAAAATCGTTAACAAACACCGTGACGCGATCCGGCCTTCTAATCTCCGTGACCTTCAATCCGTTTTCTTTGCAACGTGCAATAATTGACGATCGCTCCGCCACATTCAAACAGACATGATTAACAGCAGGATTAAACGGAATCATTTTCTGCGGAATAAAAATTTCGAATTTTATCCCGTCTTTAACGAAAACAATGACCTGTAAATCTTGCCGAATAGCAAAAATCTTTTCAGCCTCATTTGCCGGCAGACTAAAACGGTATTGCTCTTTAAAACCTAAAATTTCACGATAAAATTTCAGCGCCTGCTTTTCATCAAAATTCAACAAACCGATGTGATTCAGCGTTATTGTTTTCGACATTCCACTTTTGTCCGTTATCTTTTTTAGTACACTATCCGTACTTCTTGTAATTATATCGAACCTTTCCAATTGGCTTTGGAAATAGCAAAGAAGCGGTCACGCGCTTCCGGAGTCATTTCAAAAAAATCGACGTTCAATATTAAGCCCAAAGCTTCGATCGGGCCTCGCAGACTTTCAACCAAAGCCACCCGAACGGCCTCAGGGATTCCCAGCAAAGGTAAGGCCATGGCTACATTCGCCTGATTTCCGTTGACCGCTACGTCCAAAATCATGCCAAGATCCATTAGGGTCGCTGCAATTTCCGGGTGTTCAATCGGTTCAATTGCTTTAAGAACATCTTCACGCGTTACAACTTTATCCATGGGTTTCTCCTTTTTCGTTCAACATGAAATTTCGGTTCAATAAATGATTTTGAATTATTCACTTCCCCAGCTTAAATATTCTTTCGTTTCGGACTCACTCATGCCCTCTTCGGCAATAATGCGAGAATGTTCTTCATCCACCGTGCATTTCTCAATTTTGCCGATTTGCTTAAAAGCAAATCGATCCGATTGAGCCAGTTCCACGGCCGACTCAAAGCTTTCGGCCGGAATTTCTTTAATTCCGACCGCTTCGAATCGGCAGACAATTTGAAAAATTTTCTTATTCATTTGAATCCCCCTAACTTTGCATCTGACTGATTGCTATCAGTCAGATGACGCCTGTTTTGGGACTGATAGCAATCAGTCCCAAAAATGAATGAATAAAAATTCTTTCAAATCTCATCTTACCGATCTCAACTGCTTCTGATAAAATCAATAAGGAATTTCCAAATCCGTTTCCGTCTCATGTTTCGGAATCGGATCCCAAACAACCAAAAGCACGGCACCATCTTTGGAATAAAACGGGCCGTGGGTAAAATCCGGCGGAATCAGTTGATAGGTACCCACACCAAAGGTTTGTCCGTCAATTTCATAGCTGCCTTCCAAAATATAATGTTGTTCCATGCAAGTGTGGGTATGCGGCTCCATTTTAAAGCCTGGTGCCAATTTCAATATAACCGTTTTACGCCCGTTATCATCCCGCAGAACTTTCCAGAGCGTACCTTTGGGATAACCTTCCGCAGGCTCCCAATCCATATCATTCACGTTAACAATTACTTGTAACATGGCCTCTCCCTCCGATTAATGAAACTTTATTAGATATTCTTTAATAACGGAATTAAATGTTTGCGCATCTTTTCCGCTTCCGAACGCATGCCGCGCAGTTCATGCTCCGAGAGAGGCACTATAACGTCTTCATTGGAAAAAGGACTTTTTTCATTCGCTCAATACGTAAATGAAGTTCCATTTGCCCGCCCGAATGGGTAAAAATCAAATTATCAGATACATTTTCCGGCGCTTGTATTTTTTCCTCGAACACATTGTTACTCATGGTAAATAAACTATTCTGAGCACTGTTGTTGATTTCCATTAATTTTTGAAAAAATTTTTCCCTGTTCTTCGGAGAAAATAAGAGGATAAGGTAAAATTTTCTTCAGCCAATCATACTCAATTTCAAAC
>JALWEA010000643.1 GCA_027039465.1 Calditrichia bacterium
TGTACGCATAATTTTGATTGGTGTAAATAGGTAAACGGGATTTTACTTCCGTTGATAAAACGGGTTATGCAAAAAGTACCGTGACACTTAGCGGAATGAGAAGCTAAACTATGACAAATTAAAAATGACAAATGACAAATAGGAAGAGATTGAATGCGTAATGAAAAGAAAAAATGACAAGATGAAGGCTAATTATCGTAAAAGATATATTTATGTCGCCGGTTTCTTATTTTCAAGGAAGTAATTTATTTCTTTCTTAAAAAAATTATAAGTTGATTTAATTTTACCAACCAATTCTTCCAACTTATCAGCATACAAATCCAAAGCATAAGCGTGGGTAAAAAAGTGCCGAAACCCAAGATACCGAATAAGCTTATCTTTTAAATCTTGGGAAATGATTTGATACGCGACCGCTTGTTTGAGCAAATCCGTATGCCATGCCGCTCCTGAAGGAAGTTCCAAATTAAACGCTTTAAAAATACGTTTTAAAATGTTTTCAATTCCGTTATAAAAATTGTGAATAAAAGTCGCAACTCCTGCTAATTCAAGTTCCGAAAGATAGGGCAATTTATCTTCAGGAGGTAGTGCATTAATAACTTGTTCGATCTTTTCAAATTCTACTTCAATCATTTCACGAAGTTCATCCATAAATAACCTGCCCCTTACGCGATATGAATTCCGTAAAGCGGCTCTTTTTACTTAGATCGATAACATCAACCGGCTTGGAAAGGCTCAAAAGCAATATACCGTAAAACTCAAAAAATTTATTTGCAGGTACCCCTTCAACAGCTAAATCAATATCGTTTGATTCGCTATCGCTTTTTAAAGAAGAACCGAATAAAATTATTTTTTTAGCGCCATATTGCTTTGCAAGTTTTTTTATTTTTTTTCGATCTTCTATTGAAAGCATTTTTTCCTAAGATTTTTAATTTTCAATCTATTCATCTTAAATAAAAATATAATGTATTTTTAAAAGATTGGCAAGACACAATATTGTGATAAATAAAAAGTTTACTAACTCACCTTGTCGGTTGAGTTCCTTCTTGTCCGGCTTTCTCCAAAACAAATACCGTTTCCGCAAAAACCGTCTCCAATAACACTGCCCGAAGCGAATGATTCCCAATCAGGATACGAATGATGACATTGGTGTCAAGAACGACCAAATTTTTCTTTTACATGATTCTCCCAGGCCTTATCGCTTTCCTTATTTAACCGTTTTCTTTCAGGTGCATTTTTAGCGTATTCATGCAAACTCTTTCCCGAATTCAGAACGGATTCTACCGGCTTCAGAACAACCTTTCCTTCGGAATATGAAATTTCCAAAATATTTGATTTTAATTTATCCCGAATCTTTTTGGGAATGGCAATTTGTCCCTTCCTGGAAATTTTAACGTATTTTGTTAACATATTGTACCCCAATTATTGCTTTACTTTAAAAATAGTAAAGCAAAATCAATTTGTCCAGAAATACTCTAAAAAATGGAAGATTATTTGAGAGATAAAAATATTTGTGTGATTTAGGAAGGATGGGACAATCCTTATCAAACCCTCACTTACGAATAACGGATATACGGATAACGAATAACACTTTTCCATGTCCGTTTAATCTTTAATGGATGAATACCTCACTTCTCGGGAATCAACGCATGCAGCAATTCCGGTCGCCATTGATTGGTGTTCGGGTCGTAAGCGCCGAAACCGGAGCAAAACTCCCAATAGGCCCAGCTAAACCCGCGCTTTTCCGCTTCGCGGGCGACAAAGCTTGTCCAACGGACTCGGGAATCCATATCGGCTTTACTGTAAGCGCCGAATTCTCCCATAAACACAGGAATGTGATGGGCAATCGCCCAGTTGTTCACCGTATCGAAATCTTTCCGAATGGCTTGTTGCTCCTGCATGGTGCCGCTCCAGGTAGTGCCCAACCAGGCATCGCTGCCATCTACCCAACCGGCGCCCTGATGGGTAAAATGAAAAGGACTGTAATAATGGAAAGTCAAAATCAACAATGAATCCTTTGGCAATTGCAGTTGATTCAATGCGCCAATGCCGCCCCAATTGGCCGTACCGATAATAACCGCGCGTCTCGGATTCGTTTCACGGATGACCTGCAAAGCTTCGGCTGCGTAATCGTTCCACAAATCCGGCGTTAATTTGTCGTGCGGTTCGTTTAAAATCTCAAAAATCAAATCGGCCGGCTGTTTCTGATAGCGTGTGGCAATTTGCTTCCACATTGCCAAAAAACGTTCCTTTTGGGCTTGCGGTTCGCTGAAAATCTCCAGATAATGATGCATGTTGATAATTGCCGTCAGATTATTTTTCCGTGCCTGATTAATGGCCCAGTCCACCCGTTCGAAAAACGTTTGCTCAATGGTATAGGGCGGCGTACTTTTGGCGTGATTAGACCAGCGAATGGGAATACGCACGGAATTGAATCCCGCTTTGGCAATGGCGGTAAAATAGCCAGGCTGAAGAACCACGCCCCAATCGCCTTCATTGGGGGCATCAAGCGCATTGCCCAAATTGATGCCCCGCCCGATCTTTTGATTCATGGTTTGAGCATCCGGCCAATCGTTTAATTTTGGCAAGCCCCCATCCGGTTTTGAGGAGAAAGAGCAAGTCCAGAATGCAAAAACGAATAAAAAAAGAATTGAAAAAGCAGCGATTTTCTTCATTGAAATTTTACTCCGTGATTTTTACCGGTGCACTTAAATTGCCTACCGAAACTTTAAAAATGCCCGGCTCCACGACCCATTGGTTATCGGCATTGACAAATTCAAAAACCTTTTTATCCAGTGTGAACGTAACCGTTTTTGTTTCACCCGGTTTTAATCTGATCTTGCGAAAACTCTTTAACTGACGCACCGGCGGAGAAACGGAACGAACCAAATCGCTTACGTAAAGCAAAACGGTCTCCTTGCCTGCGCGTTGCCCGGTATTCGTCACATCTACCTGCACCCGCAAGGTTTCGTCGGGTTTAAGGCGTTTTTTGTCCAACTTCAAATTGGCGTATTTGAAATGCGTGTAACTCAGGCCGTAGCCAAACGGCCATTGCGGATCGTAGCGATTGACATCGTATTCTTCGCTGTATTTGTGATCGTAACATATAAAATCGTTAACGTATTTGGGATAAGTGAACGGCAATTTACCGGAAGGATTGACTTCGCCAAACAAGACATCCGCTATGGCCTTTGAACCTTGCGGCCCTGGCAAATAAGCCATTACAATTCCTTGCACCTTGCCGACAATCGGTCGGATAATGCGCGGCCTTCCTTCCACCAAAACCAAAATAACGGGTTTGCCGGTCTTGACCAATTCTTCAACTAAAGTGATTTGCGCCTGCGGCAAACTCAAATCGTTAATATTCCCAGGCGTTTCGCAGTATGAACTTTCGCCGACGCAGGCTACAATGGCATCTACGCTGTGTGCCTTTTTAACGGCCTGCAAAATATTGTCCAATTTATTCACCGTCGCACCTCGGGCATACTTTACATTCTTTTTGCCGACTTTATCCCGAATGGCCTGTAAAATGGTTTTGTTGCTTTTGGGAAAATAGAATTCATCATTGCCCTGCCAAGTGTAACTCCAACCGCCGTTTAAGTAAGCACGCGAATTAGCGGTCGGCCCGGTTACCAAAATTTTCATCGATTTTTTCAACGGCAGAATATCATTCGCATTTTTCAGTAAAGTAATCGCTTCCCGTGCGGCCTGTAAGCTGACCTTGGCATGTTCCGGCTTGCCCACCCACTGCAATCGTTCTTGATGCGGAAAAGGATCTTCAAATAAACCAAGCGCATATTTGACCTTTAAAATACGCCGAACCGAGGCGTCAATGCGTGACTCGGGAATGGTTCCTTCCCGAACCAATTCTTCCAAATAACGGGCGAAGGAGCAGTTGAACGGCACCATGCTCATGTCCAGCCCGGCCTGCACGGCGATGCGCACTGCGTCTTTGGGTGACTTTGCAATGTGATCGCGGCCGTAAAGATTGTTCACGTCGTTCCAATCGCTGACCACAAGCCCCTTAAAATGCCAGGCGTTTCGTAACACATCGGTTAAAAGGAATTTGCTGGCGTGAGCCGGTGTCCCGTTAACGTCACCGGAATTGACCATGGCTGTGTAGCATCCAGCTTTGACGGCTTCTTCAAAGGGAAATAAAAATTTTTCCAGTAAAATTCTTTGCGGAATCCAGGCCGGCGTGCGATCATGACCCGAAAGCGGTACACTGTAACCGGCATAATGTTTCATGCAGGCCACAACCCGATCCGGTTTTGAAACGTCGCCGTCCTTACCCTGCAAACCGTAAATGTAAGCCTTTCCTAGTTCTGCGGTTAAATAAGCATCTTCACCGTAGGTTTCCCAGAAACGCGACCACAACGGCTGCCGCCCTAATCCCAAAACCGGATTAAAATTCCACGGAATGCCCACGGCCCGCGTTTCTTTGGCGGTAATTTTTCCTTCGTTAAAGACCAAATCGCGATTGAACGTGGCGGCCATGGCAATGCTTTGCGGAAACAGAGTGGCTTCTTTAATGTAATTAGAACCGTGAATGGCATCAATCCCGTAAATGACGGGAATGCCCAAACGCGTTTTCTGGGTGGCCAATTTTTGCATGGTGGTAATCATTTGCTGCCAATTTAAAGCCGTATTGGCGGCGCCGCCCGTATTTAAAAGAGAACCCACAGCAGAATCGACAATAACCGATTTCAATTTCTTCAAATCCAACACGTTTTCAAAACTATGATCCGGACGTTTCTTGGAAACCTCAGACAAGGTAACCTGTGTCATCTGTCCCACTTTTTCCTTAAGCGTCATTTTCTTAAGCAGCGCTTCCGTTTTGGCGTCCAAATCGGCCTGTGGTTGTGCCAAAACCGTTGTAAACCAAAAAATGCTGATGACTAAAACAAAAAATAAACCGCCACTCTTTCTAAGCTCCATGGCCATGGTTCTCCTTAAATTTCTACTTTCAAAATCAAATGGGTTGCCTTAACAATACGCCGGTATTTCTTTGCAATCCCGACGACAGGTTGAGTGTCATTGCGAGGAACTGAACCACGGCTGGCGCCATGGATTATTAAGGCAGTGACATGAGGCCAAACCTGTCATTCTGAGCGCAGCGAAGAATCTCCTCCAAACCAGCAACGGACGTAAGAGATTCTTCATTCCGCTTCGCTCCATTCAGAATGACAGCCCACCACATGTCAATAGTAGTCCCGATTTATCGGGACGTGTCAATCCCTAACACTATTAAGACCATTCAGTAAAATAGGTCGTTGCTGCTTTGGAGGAGATTGCTTCACTCTCCCGCTCGCGGGCTCGCGGGTTCGTTGGCAATGACAACCCTTAACGAATAATGATTTCCACCATTTAACCTTTCAACCTTTACACCCTTAACCCTTAATCATTCCACGATTAACGAATATACGGATAACGGATAACGTTTCCGCACCAGTTCTCAATTCCCAGTTCCCAGTTCCTAATTCCTAATTCCCCGCCAGGCTCCGCTCTGCTACCAATTTATGCCCGTAATCCAATTTATTGTGCATGGTTAATTGCGGAAACGAAGGCACCAAAACCGGAAAGGCCTGATTGGGCTGCAAAGCAAACATTTCAATACGGGTCAACTTGATTTTTTCGAAAGCATCCGTATTGATGAAGATCCGATCCGCATATTTTTGACGCAATTTGGCCACATACGGATCAAGATATTCACGAATGATATCTTTCATCTTCTTTCCTTTTACGCCCATAAAATCCAAATACTGCTTTTTCTGATACAGCGCCAGCAGATTGTCCCGCCACATATTTACGTTTCGCTGAACTTCGGGCACCTTATCGTAACCGCGTTTATACGCCTCCTGCGTCAAATAATGATCGCGCACCAAATCCACCACAGCCATTTTAAATTCACGGGCAAATTTATTTTTTGGGAATTTTTTCTTGCGGAACACCAAAGGATGGCGCAACAACTCATCCTCAAAATCGGCAACCGTCCAGGTTCTTCCGTCGATGGTAAAAAACGGTTGGGACGCGATTTTATCCAATGCCGCCTGCGCGTCATCACGAATCATCAGATCATTGTCTTTGTTCCAAAATTTTTTATTGAAGCGCTCTTTCTTTTCTTTGGGCGTTTTGTAGTATTCCGGCCCTAAAATGGAAACCAATTTCTTAAATATCGGCTCATTGAACTGCAAGGTTTTACCGTGCATGATTTTACCGATAAAACGCCGGTACAGGTCAAAGGCATGGCGTTCGGTCAGCTTGTCTTTGACCAATTGCAGGCGATCGCGCTGTTGCCTATCGGATAGGGCTACTTGCGTCCGCCACCCGTTCACCTTAAGATAAATAAAATTATCCGGATCAATCTCGATCGGGCCGATTACCTGACCTTTTTGCACGGAATTGGCGAACAAGGCATCCGTGACCTCAGGCGGTTCTTCCGCTTCAAAATTGATTTCGCGGCGCGGAATGTGACCTTTGGGACTTAATTGTTTCATTAAAGTATCGATCGGAACACCTTGGCTCAATAGCTCCTTTACCTTTTGAGCCGCCTGTGCATTCGGACAATTTAAAAACGAAACATCGTAAACACGTCCTGCTAGACGGTAAGTTCGATTGATTTCCGCCGTATCCAGTTTGACCGGTTTTACCGCCACTTCATTAAACAGCCATTGACGCATGGCCTGCTCTTTTCTGCCGCGCATGTATTGACGGAATTCGTAATTGCGTGTCAATTCATTGTCATCTCCGGCTTCCAGCGCCAGTAATTTTTCGGCAATGAGAGAATTCAAAACGATTTTGCGATGAATATAATTGTCACCGCGACAGTAATCGGGCCGAACGGTGTATTCGGCCCGACGAATAAATTCGTTGACGGAAATACTTTTATCGCCCACCTTGGCTAGGATAGTTTCTTTGACATTCTGTTCTTTTTTGCTGCAGGACAGTAAAAAAATCGCAAATAAAAAGAGTATGAGACTTATTACATTTATCGATTTCATGCGTTTCATCCGTTAAAAAAGTATTCCGATTGAATAACTGTGCATATTACCCAAAATGCCCACATCCCGATAAGCATAATCAACTTTCAGGCTGACATTATTCATTAAGTACTTAACCATCCCAAGTCCTACCGTAAAGCCGTATTGGGATTCCGGCATGAACAGGCCTTTGTATCCGGCGCGCAGAAAAAATTCGCCGGTTTGCGGTATCTTAAAGGCATATTGACCGCCCACATTCACCGATTCCGCATTATTATTGGGATGCAATGCGTTCACTTCCAAAGTCAGCACGTGATGTTTCATCTTGACCACATCCAGCGAAGTGCCGATGCGAAAAATAAGCGGCAACTCCCAATACGACATGCGATATTGTCCGGGTACATCATGATAATTGCCGTTTTCATCGGGTAGCGGATCGATGGGATAGACCAAATCGATGCCGTCGTACCGCATGCGTGAACCGTAATTGGAAATACTCATGCCGATGCGCAAACCGTCGGAGCGTTTGCCCGTCAGCGAAAAGAATTTGGTTTGCACCAACACGCCCAAATCCACAGCCAACGCCGAAGCGGAAACGTGCCAAATTTTGGAAGTAATGTACTTGGCCGTTGCACCGAAGGAGAACCAATTGGTTAATTCCCTAGCGTAAGTAATGCCGAAGGCATATTCATCGGCGCTGTACATTTCGCCCGTACCTTCCTGCGCTTCCATGTTGGTGACCGGAATATCGCCGTATCCGGCATGGATGATGTGCAACCCTAAGGTTCCGATGCCGGCGATACGAATGCCCGTAGCCACAAAAGCCGTGGAAATATCAGCCACCCAGGGTTGGTAGGCGAAAATGGCTTCGTTCTTGGGAATAAAAGCCAGCCCGGCCGGATTCCAGTAAATAGCGGATACGTTCTTTACCGAACTCACACAGGCATCGCCCATGGCAATTCCGGAAGTTCCGTATCCTATTTCCAGGAAATTAGCGGCCGTAGTACCAACGCGATACGGTTTTTGTGCAAAGACGGTTAAGGTCATTAACAAAACCGTCAAAATAATATGTACTGTTTTTCGTTTCATTCTATGAACTCCGTTTATGTTTTTCACCCCTACCAATCACCTATTTAATAATGGCAAACTTACCGATTTTTTCGTCACCCGTAGCTAGTGATTTGACATAATAGATATACATGCCGGCAGCCACATCCAGGCCTTCGCGAGATTTCAAATCCCAGTGGACAATGCCATTATCGGGTTTGTTCTCCACATTAATTTCATCAACCAAAACCCCGCTGACCGTAAAAATACTGATTTTGCAATTGGCCGGAATATGCGTGAACATTAAACGCCGACGTTGGTTCAGGTATGGATTGGCAACCGCCGGTTCCATGGCGTTGGTGGCAATGTAAGGATTGGGCACCACTTTGATTTTATCCATATCCGATTTCAAATCGGCAACATCCAATTCGCCTTCCGGCTTAACGGTAAAAGTAATGGAGTCGGTTTTCCAGAACGGCCGTTTGTGGAAAATGCGGTAAACATCATCCGGTTTGGGCAGATTGCTGCTGTCGGCCATTGAAAAGTCAAGGGAGAATGCAGTCGCAGCCCAACGATTTTTGGTGGTTAGCGTTCCCACTAAAATCCGGTCTTCCAAAATATCAAATTGCCGGTTATGATTGCGGTCTTCCACGACCATATCCATTTTCGGGTACGCTCCCGTGGAATCGGTAAACGATTTATTCAACACATAAAAATTGAATTTTTGATGAAAGAGTAATTTGGTACGATTGATGCGCACGCCCTGTTCGTCGCGAATGTGTTGACTGCGAACCTGGCCGACATAAGCGGAATCATTATCGGTGAATATAATATCGTAATCCCAGGGCAGATACATTTTTTCTTTGGCCGCCGGATAAATGGTAATGGGCGCATCCCCTTTTAACCAACCGGACTTTATGGCGTCAAATTGGGCGGTTTCGCCGGTAAATCTCAGATTCAGGCGCATGCCGTCAAAAATATCCGTGTGAATATCTTTACCCGCTTTGAACGTCCAATAATCCAAAGTGTCGTGGTAAACCAAATTGCTGTAAGCAAAATGATCCGGATTTTCTTGGTAAACCAAGGCATGATGATCCGTAAGATCGTAAATGCGCAACCCGTCATTGGTGTAGTACAAGGCCGTTTCGCAATCCGGAATATTAGACAAGGTATCCAAATCGAATTTCACCGCGTACGTGTGGCCGATCTTCAAACTGTTACGGGCTAAAATTTCAGCGCTTACTTTTTCGGTACCGATTACATTTTGACCTTCCTGCTGATCAACCGAAGGCGGTACGTACCCGGCAGCCATTTGATGCGGCGTAACCACAGCCACGTTCGGCCCGATGGCCAAACTGCCGTCTTCCAGCTTGCGAATCTCTTCGGACTCATCCAATTCGATGATAATATTGTTTTCCGAAGGCGCAATACCAGGCCCGATGTTGGGAGCGCCGTAGTCGTATGCCACAATTGCATAATAGTAGGTACGCCCGTTCTCCACATTGGTATCCACAAAATGGTGCACAATGCCGGAATCGTAACCTAAGTTGTATTCGATGCCGTTGATGGCGCCCCAATTGGCGAAGCCCTTTTTGCCGTCTTTTAAATCGCACTGAAAAATAGGTTTCATGTAAGTGGGCGTACCGAAGCCGTCGGTAATGATTTGCGGATCGGACATTTTTTTATCGGTTGCCCGGAAAAGTTTGTACCCTTCGAAGTCGTTAATATTTCCCATAAAAGGATCACGGGTTTTGGTGTCCGCAATATTGTCCCAGGTCAGTACCACTTTTCCGTCCATGGCCGTTGCCGTTAAGGTCGGCATTTTGGGCGGTTGGGCAAAACGATAATCTTTTTCGTAGATCACCTGCACAATGCGTTTCTTTTCGTACAGAGCGGGCGCCGCGTGATCTTCGGAATTCAAACCTTCCAGCGCATCGTACGAGTGCAATTCGGACATGGAAATACGTTCTTCATGCCCCTGGTACAAAGGGAATATTCCCGAAGAAAAGGTCTCGATCAAATTGGAAATATTTCCCAAATACTCGACCAAACTATCCTGACCGATTAAGTCCCACATGGATTCGTCATTGCGAAACCAATGCGTGTAAGGCGGTTTGTGCTGCGGTACGGGAAACATGTAAAACGAGGTTAACCCCAACATATCCGACTCACTAACGTCCGTGGCATTGTAGTTGGGTTCACAACCGTAGCCCTGTTTGTAGTCAGGCTTGTGGTTACATTCGCCTTCGTCCGGCCCGTTGTAATTCAATTCCGTCGGCCCGACGCCGTCCAGCCCCACATCGTCGCCGGCATATTCATTGGCCTGGTAAATACCGTCGCCATTCAAATCATTACCGTCTTCCCAATCCTGATCTTCGTCGCTGGACCAATGTTCGTGTAAATCTTCCATGGTCAAATGATAAAAATCAAGGAACGCCTGCAAGTCGGCAATGCCGTCCGTCGGGCCGATTAACTGACCGGCGGTTTCGTTATTGCGTTTTTCGTCAATCAAACCGTCCTGATCGTTGTCGATACCGTCGTAAGCAATACCAGGCGATTCCAGATAGGCAAAGCCCATGGTTCCGGTCGGTAAACCGGCCAACCCTTTACCGTCTCTGTCCCAGGAATAGGCCATATCGATTTTTGTATCGAAATAGCCCAACTCATCGTCCGACTCGCCGCCGATGCCGTTGTCAACCCAATAGCCGAAGACCATTTGCGGTAAATCGTAATCGGAAATATTGGCAATATTGTATTCCCAAAAAATAGCATCGCGGGCCTGCGGGTTGTTCCATTGAAAGCCGCGTTGTTCCACGCGCACACCGATGCCGCCCCAAGGAAGGCCTTTTTGAATGGTCACTTCCGGACGTTTGTCGCCGATATGCACACCAGGACGCGGATAGTATTTCACTTTATCATCCGGCCCAAGATATTCCTGATCCTGGGCGTCATTATCCACAAAATAGGTTTCCAAATCGGCATAAATAACCCCACGCCCGAAACGTCCGTTCCATTCTCCAGGCCATTTCAATTGATCACCGCGGGAAGGCCATCCGGCAGGCGGCCATGATTCTTTGTGATTGCTCATGGCCGGATATTCGCTGAGCTCGTTAAAATATCCGTAAACCGGATACAAGCCCCATTCCACCGTACCGGTGGGATTGGTATCCATTTCTTCGCGATAGCTTGTCTGAAGGTAGTACAACGTCTGCAGATTCGGATTGGTGGCAATTTCATTGGGATCGGTCACGGGAATGGTATCGTCTTTTAAAAAGACCCGCGCTCCGATCAACAAAGCAATGCCGTCCAGCATGCGTACACCTTCATACGTATTCGGCCATCTTGACCATTGAGAGCCGCGATAGCTGGGCGTCCATTTGGCCAATTCCGTTGTATTTTGAAAATAAAGCAGAATCCGGTTTCCGGTCATGTACCCTTCGCGGATGGCTTCAATATCTCCGGCAGGGTCATCCGGACCTTCGTATTTTTTCCCTTGCGCCCAGGATTCAACGCTGAATAAAAAGAGAAATAGTATTAGAACAAATCCTGTTATCTTATCTACTTTGAACATTGATGCACCTCGTTTTAAAAAATAAAACCCAAACCCAATTTCACCATACGCGGAGCCGAATAGGCCGAAGGATTGTGAATGCGATCTTCATACGTATTGAAATCGCTGCGGTGGTTTGCGCGATCCGACTCCTGAATAATCGTCGTGTACGGGCGGCCTGTGGAACCGTAAACCCAAACAGGATTTAAACGATCGAATAAATTGTAAACGGAAAGTTCCAATTTGGCCTGCACGCGTCCGGCCACTTTGAATTTGTAAAACGAAAACATATCCACCGAATAGGAACTTGGCATGTAATCGTTATTCGGGTACAAATTTACGCGCGAAATGGGATTGACTTCGATAGGCGTCCATGTGTATGGCGTGCCGGAATTGTAATAACCGGTCAATGTAATGCCGTAATTTTCTTTGTAATATCCCACCGTTGCATTAAAGGTATGCCTCTGATCCCAGCTCATCGGTATGAGTTTGGGAATGGGATCCATGCTGGAACCGGCCCTTGTGAATGTT
This sequence comes from Calditrichia bacterium, assembly GCA_027039465.1. Classification (GTDB taxonomy): domain Bacteria; phylum Calditrichota; class Calditrichia; order Calditrichales; family Calditrichaceae; genus Caldithrix. The sequence goes on from JALWEA010000643.1 coordinate 12,106, forward strand.
TGCAACGGATTGTCCGCATTGCCACGGGTGTATTGCAACGTGTAATTCACGGAAACTTGAACCGGTGCCGAAAAATAATCGTATTTCAGTTCGATACCGCGGGCATTGCCGTAATCTTTATTGGTGTACAATCCGTATTCGATTTGGTTGTAAGTGGAAATGATTTTGGTGCTTAACAAATCGTAAATATCACGGTAGAATAAATTCACTTCCAGCCCCATATTGGCAATCAGTTCCTGCCACAAGCCGATTTCATACTGAACGGTTTTTTGGGCTTTTAACTGCGCATTACCCATGGTGGTGGCATAATCCGAAGGAGGCACCTGAAACGAATGGTTGGTGTACAAAGCGTACATCGGCGGCATTTGGAAGAAATGTCCGTAACTAAAATGCAAAACCGCCCGTTTGCCCAATTGATAGGCCAAACCCAGGCGCGGGCTTATCTGCATTTTCGGATCGGCCTTGGGATAATGCGACATGCGTACCGGATCCGGAATGGGATTGCCGTTTTCATCCAACAACAGATTGCCCTTATCGTCTTTTAAATAAAAATTCAATTGATTGGCCGGATTTCGCAATTGGGAGGGATAGCGGGTATTGGGATCAAACCAGTCAAAGCGCACACCCGCGTTAATCACCAAATCTTCATATTCCATTTTATCCTGCAAATAGGCGGAAAAAGCGACCGGTTTAACATGATAAATATCTGAATAAACCGAATTGTCCGGGAAGATAACCGGATGATAGTTGTAATAAACCCGATGTCCGTCTTCTCCGTAATAATACTGCCCCAATTCTTCTTCGGTCATGGTGGTATCATGGCGCACGGGTGTATCCTGATTTTTAAGATCGTATGTTGTGTACAAAAATCCTGTCTTAAAAGAATGGTGTGCAGTCGCTTGCCAGGTAATATCGAACTTAAGATTGCGTTCCTTTTGCCAGTTTTCATTGTGATCTTTCATTTGCCCGCCGGTGTAAAAACCGGTTTCCGCAAGATTGCCTTTAAAGGCATCGTACACATATCCGGAATCCAACGGATTCTTGAACAAATAAAAGCCGTAATAACTGTTTAATTGCGAGATTTTTAATTCATAAAAAGCACTTTTGGAAAGCGCATGGTTCAGCAACAGGGCAAACATATCCGATTGACGATGATGGCTGGCCTGCCCGTCGGGATCGTATTTGTAAGCATGATTGTACGATTTCCACTTGTCCCTGTTGCCGGTGTACAAAAGCGAAAGCTTGATTTGATCGGTAAATTTTACGGTCAGTTTAGCCAAGGCCGAAAAATTCAGAGAGCTGTTCATCGGCACATATTTGTTATCGCCGGTGTGTTCGGAATACCATTCCATTGAATCGGTACTGGTAAAATCACTGTAATCGTTAACTCTGAATCGGCGAATGCCGTTTAAATGATTTTTATTATTCTGATAACGGAAATTGGCAAAATAATTAATATGGTGTTTCCAGACCGGACCGCTTACCTGCAACTTGTAGTCTTGATTTCTATTGATTTCACTGTCCTTCAGGCCGATAAAAATATCCTTATGTGAAGTATAATAATTTGCCAGATAATTGGAATAGCTCATTTGGAATTGATCGGTACCGTCTTTGATGATGGCGTTAACCACACCGCTCATGGCGCGTCCGTACTCGGCGTTAAAGGTACCCGTGATAATTTCCACATCCTGCACCGATTCGGTTTCAACATCAATGCGCCTTCCTTCCCCGCCGAAAGCGTCATTTACTTCCAAACCGTCAATCATGTAGGAAACCTCATCGCTACGCCCACCGCGGAAATGGCCGCGAACCACCCCGGCTTGTAATCCGACCACCTGATTCAGATTTTCAATGGGAAGCGCTTCCATCTGATCCGACGAGACCGTTCGAATGGCGCTGGTTTGATCCTTTTTTATGGTCATTTTGTCGGCTTCCACTTCAATAACTTCACCTTGAAGAATGGCCTCTCTCAGGGTGATTTTTAAATTGGTTGTCCGGTTTACCGAAACGCGAACATTCTTGATAACCTTTGTTTCGTAACCGACCATTTCCACATGCACATTATATTTTCCAGGCGGAATGTTAATGATGTAAAAACTTCCGTCCAAACCCGTTGCAGCGCCCAAAGAAGTGCCTTCCAAATAGACATTGGCGCCTGGCAACGGTTCCGAAGTCTTTTGATCAAAAACAAATCCGGCAATCTTACCCGTTGTTTGTGCCAATAGTGAAGTCGCAAAAACAAAGCTTACCAGAATGATCAATCGAAACACTTTGTACATAATAATTCCTTTTTTGATAGACAATAACCAGCAGATTTATGGTTTAATACGTATTTTCATCATTTAAATTTTAATGGGCTGCAGAATCCATGCCAGCAAACTTCAATAATTTTATTCCCGATTCCGTTCAAACAAAAAATTCGATTCCCGTTCATTGATGTTTAATCATTATTAAAAAAATAATACCAAATTATAAAATTGATAATAAATCCTTTTCGAACATTATGCCGTTTCAACAAGCTTGAACATTTTTAGAAGATTCGTTTTAATAAAAAACGGATAGCCGCTTTTTTAGCGACTATCCGTCCGGTTTACTATTTCACCAACAGCATTTTGCGAATTTGCTCAAAGGAGCCTGCTTTTAATTTGTAGAAATAAATACCCGAAGGCAGGTTAGCTCCGTTTAATTTAACACGGTAGGTACCGGCGTTTTGCTTAGCCTGTACCAAATCCATAATTTTTTGACCGATGACATTGTAAAGGGTCAAATGAACATTCGATGCCTTGGCAATGGAATATTCGATGGTTGTTACCGGATTAAACGGATTCGGATAGTTCTGTTTCAAACTATAAGAAGCTGCAATCGGAGTCATATTGTCTTCCAAACCCGTAACCGTATGCGTCGTATCGCCGATCCAGGTGTGCGTCCATTGATGTTGATCCAAATAGGCTAAATCTTTATTGTTCGGTGACCAGCTCAGGTTACCTTCCCATCCGCTACCGTCATTATCATGAAAGACCAAATCGAACATGATGCGCATACCGCGTTCCGGATGGAAACGAATATCGTCGCCAAAAGCAATGGAATCCAGAGGAATTTTAGCTTCCAAAGCCCAATCTTGTCCGCTGAATTCTTCAAAATAATAGTTCGGATCATTGGGCGTATATTCGGGATCGTTTCCTTTGCCGAAATGCGTATTTTTGTATTCGTTGTAAAATCGATCCTGTAAGAAGATCAACTTGTAATCCGGTTCCGCACCGCGACTGTTTTCAGGTGTTGAATTGTGGATCGGTTTACCGTTTTGATCCCACAAACCGATGAACATTTCAAAAGCATCCTGTGTCCACCAGGTACTAACCATATTGGCATCATAATGGAATACATCATCAGCCACATCCGCAGCCACGTACAGATAATCCTGATCCATTGCCAGCCATACGGTTGCCGTCAGATCGTCATCATTGGTAAAATCACCGGCGGCAATATTGTTGGTAGAGGGCATTAAGACCCAGGGCATAATTTGATCCCATTCGGAGAAATCACCGTCTGCGGCAAAATTATCCGGAGCATGATCCGCAATGGTAGGCACACCCTGACCCGTATTGGTTACCGCATCGGAAAGCCCTGCAGGGCCAACATTACCGGAAGCATCCACACATTCAACGGCATAATAATAGGTTATCTTGTGGTCTTTTAACGGATAATACAACTCATGCGTCGCATTCTGCACGCCTTCGGGAACTCCGGTTGCAACCACTTCAACGGAAGGATCATGAACATCCGTTATCGGTTTTTCGCTGGCGTAAACATTGTAAACTTCCCCGGTTTCGCCTTCAACATCCGTCCAGTAAACCAAGTTGTAATAGTCGCCTGGCGCTGCCGAAACGCCGGTTACCTGTGCAGGCGGCACAAAATCGAAAACGGGATTACCGGTCCAAATATCATCCAAATAAATGGTTTTACCGGTCAGATCCTGTCCGTTACTCCAAATGCCGAATCCGGCAACCTTGGTCGAATCGAATTCACCGCTAACCATTTGTCCCAAATCATTGTCCCAAACGCCTGCAAAACGATTGAAATCTCTCAAAGGAACTTTAACCTGCTTCCAAGTGCCGTCGTAACCCATATCACTCTCTTTGAGCAAATAGGTCGCATGAAACGCATAATCGACCTTACCCGTGTCCTCGTCGGTATCCCAGAAGACTAACGTCAAATCACCGGTTCCGGCAGGGGCTTTAATCTTTAATTGCAGGGAGTCCGTCGTCCAGTTGTACATTAAATTTTTGGGGTGCGCCAAGTCAAAGTTAATGCCATCCCAGGCCGCACCGCCCGTCCATTTGATGCAACCGGTGCCCTGATTCGCCGCGTCATCTTCCTGTGTTACTTCCGCTGCACCGCTCCAGCCGGTATGCATGTTTACATTGCTGGGAATAGCCTTGCCGTTGAAGAAAACCAAATTCATGGGTGCAACGCCGGTTAATTCAAAATCGTCAAGAATAATCACACCCGAAACCGTATCGTCCGGTTGTTGATAGAGTGCATTACCCTGCGAGAATTCCAAAGTCCATCCTTTGATTTTGTCCAAATCAAGGATGCCGTTACCTTCGGCTGCTTGGCCCCAACCAGGATTCCAAAAGCCTTCATCGCTCATCATTCCAACGTCTTCCAACTTTACGTCAATCTTGTTCCATCCCGGCGCATCATCCAAAATCCAATGATGGGAAAACCAGATTTCATAGTTACCGGCGGCTTCATCGGTTCCAGGCCCCGCATCACGCAGAATAATGCGGAATTCAACTTGGCCCGATTTGGATTGCGGTACCGCATTGTAGTACCAAAGAGTGATGTTGGTATAAGGCGAAAAATCGTAAGTTACGCCGCTATCGGGATTATCATGGGTCATCCCGATCCAACCGCCCCATTGATCATAGCATTCATCTTGCCAGTCTACGCGCAGTGCACCGGTTCCTTCGTGAACGGTGTTTGTTTCAAGAGATAGCTTTAAATAGGTGTGATTTACGCCTTCATTTCCGTAGATGTCAAAATAATTGGAATCCGGCAGGGTGTCAAAATTGTTAATAACATACTGAGCGCTGAGCATGAAGGGAACAGCGATCAGCATTACAAGAGTTAGTACGAACTTAGACATAGAAAAACTCCTCCTCGATAAAAATTTAACTTTGAAAAAACATGAAAAGAATTTGTTAAATTTGATGCACCTCCTTTCCGTTTTAATTAATTCTAAAAATAAATTACAAAAATCATACCACTGTTTTTATCGCAATAAAATCATTTTTCGGGTAAGAACAGACTTTCCTGTTTTTAATTTGTAAAAATAAATCCCGCTGCTCAAATTCCGTGCATTGAATAACACGGAATACCGCCCGCTCGGTTTTAATGTATGAACCAACGTTTTTACTTTTCTGCCTGACAGATCAAAAACCGACAAATCGACCAAAGACTTCCCGGCGGCTTTTACAAAGTACTCGATGCGCGTTGCCTCATTAAACGGATTGGGATAATTTTGCTCTAATTCCATGGAATGAGGCGTTTTATTTTTCATCGGAACCGTACTTGTACTTAACGGTTGCACCACGTCGTTAATAATAATTTCCTGAACTTCCAAATTCTCCGGCGCTTGTCCGTTCATTAGCCAGTAATTGATGTGCGTATGCAAATTTTCCGAGTCATCGGGATTATCGTTTCCGCTGTAAACCCATTGGGCGATGTAGTAATTTTGCGAAGGCGGAGCTCCGTAATAATGGCCGTGCATACTGCCGAACATTACGTAACCAGGTTGCCAATCAAAGAAATGCGTTGTGGCCGCGCTATCCAAAGGACTCTCAAACGTGTATTGATTGCCAGGCGTGGTGTATGGTTGCACGGTAAAACTGCCCACATCCGTTTTGTTCGGATCGCCCCATTTGGAATATTCAATATCAATTTCGGCCGCATCATCGGCATAGACGAACAGTCCTATCACCATATTTTTATCCATGCGATCAATGTACCCGTCCACTAAAAAGCGATGTTCGCCGTATTGGGTCGGTTGAACCGTGTGAACTTCGGCGCAGTACCATGTCGATCCGATTTTAATGATTTTTAAATGCAAAGCACCTGATTCATCCACCCAAACGCTTTGCGGACTATCCGACCAGTAGTTCGGCCCAGGCCCGTAAGGGCCGCCGTTTTTCACTTCCCAGTCAACGCCGGCAAAATGAATGATGCGTTGGGCTTTTAAGGGATTATTAACCGACAAAAAGAATAAAAAGGGCAACAAATAAAGGAAACGTATTTTTCTTTTTTTCATGAAGCTACCACCCTAAAATATTTAGTTGTTTAAATAAACAAATTACTTCTAAAAAAAACGAACCATTTAATTTTCAATTTGCATGAAATTATTATTTTTTCAGGCAATTACTATCAAGCCGATTCCCGCGGAATCAGCTTAACATTCAGCAAACGATGCACGGGTTTTTTAATGCCTTCGTTCAATATTTTAATTAGCGTTTCCGCCGCTACTCTACCGATATTTTCAATGGGTTGACGCACCGTGGTTAAAGCCGGTCGTAAAAATCCGGCAATTTCAATATCGTCAAAACCGGTTACGGCCACATCGTCGGGCACGGATAAGCCTAATTCCTTAATACGATTAATGACGCCAATAGCCATGTAATCGTCAGAGCAAACCACGGCGTCGGGTCGTTTTTTGTCGGCAAACAACTTAGCCGACTCCCGATAGGCGATCTCTCGATTAAATTGACCGTTAATGATCCAATCTTCTCTTAGGGGCAATCCGAGCTTTTGCATTACTTTTTTAAATCCGTTTAAACGATCAAGGGCATTGGTTTCCCGTAAATCGCCGGTAACAAAAGCAATCTCGGAATGGCCTTTGGCCACCAAATATTCAACAGCCAAAGCGATTCCTTTGGCGTTATTAACATCAATAAAATTAACGCCATCGGCGTAATACTTGTGGTTGGCCAATACAAACGGAACATGTTGTTCGGCCAGGGCTGCAATGCGCTCGTCCCGATGGAGCGTTTTCAACAAAATCAAACCGTCCACCATTTTGCTGCGGTGCCAATTGACGAATTCGTTGCGATCGCCCTCCTCCGGGTTAAAGGGTAAAAGCATAATCCGATAATTATTTTTCAAAGCAATATTCGTCACGCCGCTTAGGATTTGGGCAATGTAATTGTCCAACAAGGCATGTTCAATGCGCGGAATGGTCACGCCGATAATCATGCTTTTCTTACTCGACAAACTGCGTGCCAAAAAATTGGGTTGGTACCCCAAACGCTCAATAATTTCGTTTATCCGTTCGGCCGTTTCTTTGGCCACCGGACCTTTGCCGTTCAACAAACGAGAGACGGTCATGGCCGAAACTCCGGCTTCACGGGCAATATCGGCGATGGTTACTTTATGTTCCTTGCTCATTTGATTAACACAATCCTCTTTTCGATCCGTTGATATTGACTTTGGGCCACCACAATGTATTCCCCGGAAGAATGAGAACCGGCATTCCAGAAAAAATCGTATTTTCCTTTTGCCAGCACGGTCGCGCCTAACAAGCGGGCGACCAAATGTCCAGACACGTCAAAAATTTGTAAACGAACCGACTGCTCCCGCCTAAGATTTAATTCCAATTTAACGCTTGTGTTGAAGGGATTTGGAAAAGCTTTAAAAAAAATTGTTTTGGGAATTTCGGGATTTGGCCGCCCGTCAATACCTGTTTGGATTTTCAACACATTGGCCGCCGTATTTAATAACGGCTGGTTGTCAGCGATTTTATCGTGCCCTAGCGCCCAAATCATGCAACCCGCCAATTTTTTGTTGACGGCATATTCGCATTTCAATTTGACGGAAACGGTGTCATCAAAAGTAATGAGCTTATTGCCGGCAGTATTGGTCAAATAAGGAACTTTGGAAACATTGTCCCAATGGTAAACCCAGCCGTTGCCGATGAGCGGGACAATATCGGCGTATCCGTAAGTGGCGTCCCCGCCGGTGCTCGAATGGTAAAGTCCCGAGGTATTAAATTCCCGACCGTAGAAAGCCAGCCCCAATAAAATCTTTTCC
>JALWEA010000644.1 GCA_027039465.1 Calditrichia bacterium
GCTTGCGTCTCAAAGCACGATTTTCACGCTCGAGGGCTTGCATTTGCAAAGCCCGACGTACCATCAGTGGCAATTCTTCTTTTATATTTTCGGATTTAAAAAAATACGAAGAGGCGCCGCGACGCTGGGCTTCCAAGGCATGCTGATGATCTTGTGAGGAGGTAATCACGATAATTTTGGCATCGCTACCCTGTGCAACAAAATAATCCAACAGAGAAAGGCCTTGTTCGATTTTGGGCAGGCCAAGATCCAAAATGATAATATCCGGCAAAAAACGGGCAAAGGCCTGTTTGGCTTTTTCCACATCGGCAGCAAATTCAAAGCGGTACTGATTGCCAAGCCATTTCCTAAAGCTTTGCTGCCAGATGAGATTGTCTTCTACAATGAGTATTTTATAATCATTCTTCTGCATTGTCATTAAACCAGGGTAAGAACATATTAACGGTTGTAACACTTCCTTGTGTGGAAAAAACTTCTAAAAATCCCTGATGTGCTTTTAAAATTTTTTCGGCAATGGCCAAACCAAACCCTGTGTGACCGCTGTTTTTCCATGTGGTAAAATAGGGCATGGTTACCCATTCCAAAAAGTCAGGGTTAATTCCCTGGCCCGAATCTATTATCGAAACAATCAGCCATTCTTTTAGAATTAATTGAAACGCATCAACGCGCTTGCGAATTTCAATATGAATTTTTTTCAAGTCGTGGTTTGTGGCAATCAGTGCGTTATTAAGAATTTCGAAAAAGGCCTGATCAAATAGTTCCACATCTACTTCCACGATTTGCTTGGGTGTAAGCTCAACATAGTCGATTGACAATTTATCCGCATCGATGTTCTGTTTTTGTAGGCAGGCGTGAATCAAATCCCCAATCGGAAGCCGCATCGGTAGAAGTTCAAGCTCCCGGTTGTAAAAAAGGATGCGTTTATTAATACGTTTTTGATAATCAATCCGTTGCAGCAGCGCTTCGCGATCCGCTTCGGGATTTTGAAAAAGATCGATCAGGGCTTCCACGTCATGTAAAATTTGAGAAAACTGATTGGAAGATTCCGTTTCTTTTTCATCGAAAGCAAGTTCCGTGTAGCGATGGCCGAAACGGAGCAATCCTTGCCAGGTTTCTAAAATTTCTTTAGCTGTTTCGTCCATTTCCGATGAACACAGCATTAAATAAGACGTGCCCGCCTCGGTGGCATTCTCCAAATAGAACGAATCCCACGGAGCAAAAGCCTCCGGCACTAAGTCTTCCGCTTTGGGCATACGCTTGCTGTTGGAAAAAAGGACGGAAAAAGGATGGGTTCCCGGTTTGTATTTGAGCAATATCCATTGGGCTTCAGGATTATGCTGCTCCAATGTTTTGGCCACGGCAACGGCCAAATCATCCACCGAATTTAGCTCGGCAAGATTTTTTTCAATTAATTGAATGCTATTCATGTTCCTGCTTTTTGGCCCTTTCCCAGTGTTCATCCAATTCCTGAAGTGTTGCATTTTTCATAGCATCCACATTATTATCATACTGTTTTTCAATATGTTCGAAACGGCGAATAAATTTTTGATTGGTCTTGCGCAAAGCGTCTTCGGGCTTGACATTCAGAAATCGACCGAGATTGACCAAGGCAAAAAGCAAATCACCGAACTCGTCTTCAATTTCCTGTTGATTTTTATGTTTAATGGCTTCTTTTAGCTCTTCCCATTCTTCATTGACCTTGTCGTAAACCGGCCCGATCGATTCCCATTCGAAACCAACGGTGGCGGCCTTCTCTTGCAAACGTTGGGCCTGCATTAGAGCCGGTGCGGCTTTGGGAATGCCGCTTAAGAGCGATTTACGACCTTCGTTTTTGACCTTGCTTTGCTCCCAGTTGTCCTGCACGGCCTGTGCATCATTCAGTTTCTTGTCGCCGAACACATGCGGATGGCGTCGGATGAGTTTACGGGCAATATGGTTAACCACCTGTCCGAAATCAAAACGCCCCTCCTCGGCGCCCAATTCGCTGTGGAATACCACCTGCAAAAGCAAGTCGCCAAGTTCTTCGGCCAATTTATCGTAATTTTCCTGATCGATCGTTTCCAGAACTTCGTAAGTTTCTTCCAGTAAAAACTGTTTAAGCGTTTGATGGGTCTGTTTGGCATCCCAAGGGCATTCTTTGCGCAAGCGGTGCATAATGGCCAATAAATCATCCATAGTGTATTCTTTTTTATTTAGGAAATCATTCATCTTCCCAACCCAAGCACTTGGTTTCAATCGCAGCAATCGATTCAATTTCAGCTTTAATGGTGTCATTAGGAAATAACGGGCCAACACCGGACGGAGTTCCGGTCAAAAGCAGATCTCCGGCCTCCAACGGGAAAAAACGGCTAACATAAGCAATGAGCTCCGGAATGCGGAATAACATTTGTGCCGTGTTTCCGCTTTGGCGGATCTGTCCGTTAACCGTTAACGTCAATTGCAGATTTTGCACGTCTTTTACCTGATGGGCAGGAACGAATTCCGAAACCGGACAAGCGCCTTTGAATCCTTTGGCAATGGCCCAGGGATGGCCGCGCTCTTTGGCTTTTTTCTGGATGTCACGTAAGGTCAAATCGAGGGCTACACCGTAACCGCCGACTAAATCCATAGCCTTTTCTTCGGAAACCTGAAAGCCCGGCTTCTCAAGCAACACACAAAGCTCGATTTCATGATGCACCGAACCGTATTGCGTAGGAATTTGCACCGGTTCCCTGAGAGAGGTAAGTGCGGAATTCGGCTTTAGAAAAATTACCGGTTCCGAAGTACGCCTGGAACGCATTTCTTCGATATGTTCCGCATAATTCAAACCTACCGCCAGAATTTTACTTGGCGTAAAAACAGTGCCGTCCGTGCGTTTTATCCGATTCATTCATCCTCCTTTAAAATGCGAAACAATTTAATTTTCCCGCGAATAATATCCAATTTTTTAACCGCTTCAATGGAACTCAGCACATCTTTTTCTTTGGCATAATCGATTAAAATATGCACGTAGCCGATGGTTTTCGAATCGTCGGGTCGCACCTCGGCATGGGCGGAAGCGATGTTGATATTATGTTTGCCGAATACCGTAGCAATTAAACCGATGACCCCTGGCTGGTCGATGCAAGGGAATTGAATGTAATAAGCCGATTCGATTTCTTCGATGGGAATCAACTCCTTATGATTGCGATCCGGCAGGTAAACGTCCATGCGGGAAGGCGAAAAGCGAATGATATTGCCGATGTAAACCAAATCGCGTAAAATAATACTGCTGGTCGCTTCAATGCCGACGCCCTTACCGAAAACCATGTATTGACCGAGCATGTCCGTTTCGATCAGGAAAGCATTGAATTCTCCGCGCACCAGGGCAAGGGGATGGCTTTTGGGTACCAGAGTGGGATGAACCCGCAATTCGAATTTTTGTCCGTAATTTTTAATAATGCCCAACAGTTTGAACACATAACCGAAATCATCGGCACATTTAATGTCAAAATCCGAAATGTCCGAAATGCCTTCGGAATGGATGTGCAAAAAATTTGTGCCAAAACCGAAAGCAGCGGCAGCCAACACGGCAATTTTTTGAGCGGCGTCCGCACCTTCGTAATCAATGATGGAAAGACTTTCGCCTAATTTTAAAATTTCTTTGGACTTTAAAGCTTCGGTCAGACTGATCCTTTCTTCGGTCATTTTGGTCAAAATAAGATTGGAAGTACCGCTGACAATGCCGTACAAGGATTTAATATTGTTGGCCAACAAATCTCTTTGAATTGTGGAAATGATCGGCACGCCACCGCCTAAGGAAGGTTCCGGTTGAATATAAATGCGGCTTTCGTTGGCCAGCTCTGCAATCTCTTTCATCTTGGAGGCAAGCAACATTCGGTTGGCCGAGATCAGATGAATTTTGTTTTGAATAATGCGTTTGATGATGGAAAAGGTCGGTTCAATTCCACCGATGGCATCAATGGCGATGGTGACGTTTTGATCGTTTAAGATATCATCGATGTTTGTGGTAATTAAGCTTTTGTCCACAAAATCAGGCCGGTGAAAGTTAGCATGTCGGACAAGGATGTGGCGCAAATTTAAACGGAAACCCGTTTTCTCCAAAATTTCATCTTTCTTTTTCAGCCACTCTCTGTAAAAGCCCTGCCCCAATTTACCCAAACCGAGCAGGACAAAATTAATATCTTTCTTTCGCGGCATTTGATTTCCTTTAATATTATTTTAGTGCAATTTTAAAAATACTCTTTAATTGGGTAAAAAAGCAATTTTTTGTTGATTTGTTTTGAGAAAAGCCTTAAAGCAAAAGATGAAGATTCCCTTTCGTTTCGTTACTACTGACTTATGTGTGGCCCGTCCGTCCCTCGATACAATTCCCCCTTTGATCTTGTGATGTTTGTTGTAAGGGCGAAGCATTTCCGTCAAGACACTGGAAATTTAAAAATTTAGCGCTGTGCAACCAAAAACATCGATTGCTTCTTTATTTGCCGGGGAAATGCTTCGCCCCTACGAATTTGGCGGAATCACTCGGGAACCGGACGCGAACAAAGGCAACCGGTTGCCGAATCGACCCTAATATCGGGACGTATCAAAAGCGGTTACCCATTAATTACGTATTTATCTCAAAATTGAAAAATCTAAGAGTAAGAACAAAAATCTCTGTTGTTGATTTTAGCATCATTTTTGCGGCTTAACGGTGGAAATAACGATCTTATAAATACCTTCCTGTCTTAACAAATCCATGATGCTGATAACCACACCGTGGCGCACATCGGCATCGGCTTTAATAACAATACTTTGATCCTTGCGCACATTGGCTAGTTTTTTGATTTCGGATTTCAGGTTACTTAACGAAACAATATTGTCGTTTAGGAAAATATTCCCGTCCTTATCCACATAAATAATGATTTTCTGAGCCGTGTGCCCTTTGGAACTGACCGCTTTGGGCAAATCTAATTCAATGCCGGGCTGTTCCAAAAAAGTGGAAGACACGGAAAAGAAAATGATTAAAATAAATAAAACATCGATTAATGATGTTAAATTAATGGTCACATGCCGTTCTTCATCGCTCGTTAATTTCATTGCACCCCTCGGTTTTCCTAAGCTTCAAATTCTTGCAGCGGCTCTTTTTCTTCGGAGCGCAAACGGTAGATTTTTTCCAGTAATTCATTGGTGTATTTTTCAATATCCAGTATCAAATTGTTTGCCTTCTGCGAAAAATAATAATAAAACAACAATGTCGGGATACCAATGGACAAACCGGCGACGGTGGTCAGCAAAGCTTGTGAAATTCCGCCGGAAAGTGCGGCCGTTTGCCCCACGCCTTGTTCTTTAATCACGGCAAACACTTCCACCATACCCAGCACCGTACCCAACAGACCCAATAAGGGTGCCACCGCTGCAATGGCCTCCAAAGCAACCAAACCGCGTTTTAAAGTACGAATTTCCTGCCTGCCCTGATCTTCCAAAATTTCACGGATTTCCGCTTTGGGCAGTTGGTAATGATCCAAGGCGGCCAAGATGAGATTAGACAGCGGACCTTTGTACTTGAGGCAAATATTGCGCGCCAAATCCATATCTTTTAACGACGAAAAGTTTTCAACTACCGAAATAATTTCCGGTACCAAAATTTTTTTCTTACGTAATGAAATAAAACGTTCAATAATCAGTGCCACGGCAAAGAGCGAAGTAATTGCCAGAAAATACATCATGATGCCGCCGCGTTGAAAAAGTTCTACCATAAATCATCTCCCCTGTCTAAGATCCGGATAAATTAATTTTGCCGTAATGGTTAAGGTCTTGTCCGGAAAGTCCTTGGGCAACGGCAAAAAAGGAAACAATGCCTTGATTGCCTCGGTGCTGGAAAGTTGCAACGATTTGTGCCCCACATGTTTTAAAACCTGAATATCCGTCATTTGACCTTGTTTGTCAATAGTAAAACGAACGATCGTGTAGCCGTGAATAAGTCCCAATTGATAATAGGCCGGTGGCGCAAACCACACCTGATACAATTTGTTCTTAAGAGCATTAACATACGGCGCCCACTCCCATTTGTAAGTGCTCAATGAGATCGCGCCCAAATCTTCCACCGAAAAATCCTTTTGATTCATTATTTGGTTAGCGCCCTGCCGCGCTTGGGACTGCGGTTGAAATTTCTGCGTTTGTTGGGCTCTGGAATCATTCAGGGCCATACTGGTTTCTTCGCCCAAGGCGCTTTTGGTAAAAGTTTTGCTTTGGAATTTTTGAAACGATTTAAAACTGGGCGCCGGAGAAAAATCGGGCAAAGCCGCATTGCCCGTACTTTTGGGT
>JALWEA010000645.1 GCA_027039465.1 Calditrichia bacterium
ATTGCCAACGGCGCCGAGCCCTGGAAAATCCCGAATGTCGATGATATCCCGGAAATTGAAGTTGAATACGCTACCGATCCTGAAAATTACCTGCCGTACAAACGCGATCCGGAAACACTAGCACGTAAAATGGCCTTACCGGGAACGCCTGGTTTTGAACATCATATCGGTGGTTTGGAAAAAGACGACACCGGCGATGTTTCTTACGATCCGGATAATCATGATCGAATGGTACGGTTGCGTGCCGAAAAAATCGAACGTATTAATAAATTCCTGGAATATCCGGAAATTAACGGTGACCCGGAGGGCGATTTACTGATTGTTAGCTGGGGAAGTACTTACGGAACCGTTTTTGCCGCTATCGAGGATATAAGAAAAAGAGGCAAAAAGGTTTCCTGGATGCATTTGCGCTGGATTCTTCCTTTACCGCCGACACTTGAAAAATATATTCATAATTTTAAGAAAGTGTTGGTCCCGGAAATCAATCTCGGGCAGCTTTCCAAAGTGCTCAGAGAAAAATATTTGGTTGATGTGCAAGGCTTTAATCGTGTGCGCGGGTTACCGTTAAATACCCATGAACTGATTGATGCCATTGAAAAGATTTTGGACTAAAACTCTAAAAGGAGTGTTTGAATAATGAGTGAAGAAAATAAAGTAAACGCAGGACAAGTGCAGCTTACCCCGGCGGATTTTACTTCCAAGTCCGAACCCAGATGGTGTCCGGGCTGCGGGGATTATGCCATTCTTGCCGCTATGAAAAAAGTATTGCCGCAGTTGGGAGTTCCCAAAGAGAAGATTGTCTTTGTCTCCGGTATCGGTTGCTCGAGTCGTTTTCCGTATTATGTGGATACCTTTGGTATTCACAGTATTCACGGCCGTGCTCCTACGGTAGCTTCCGGAATTAAATTAGCCAATCCGGATTTAAAGGTATTTGTGATTACCGGTGACGGTGACGGTTTGAGTATCGGTGGAAATCATTTCATCCACATGTGCCGTAGAAATATTGATTTGACGGTCGTACTATTCAACAATGGTATTTACGGATTGACCAAGGGACAATATGCGCCCACATCGCGTAAGGGACAGATAACAAAATCTTCTCCTTATGGAACCATCGAAGATCCGTTTAACCCTATTTTGATGGCGTTGGCCTCCGGAGCAACCTTTGTGGCCAGAACCATTGATCGCAATCCCAAACATTTGGCGGACACGCTTTACCGTGCTTCAATGCATAAGGGCGTCTCTTTTGTAGAGGTTTATCAGAATTGCGTGATTTTTAATGACGGCGCTTATTCCGAATTTTTTAAACCGGATACGAAAGAAGAACGAACCGTTTATATGGAACACGGTAAACCTTATGTATTCGGCAAAAACAAAGATAAATATTTGAAATGGGTTAAGGATCATTTTGAAGTGGCGCCCTATAGCGGTGAAAATGATGAAGGCATTATTTTACATGATGAAAATTCCATTAATCCGACTTATGAATTCAGTTTAGCCAGTATGTCGCTTTCGCCCGACTATCCGACGCCGTTTGGCGTGTTCAGAGATGTGGAAAAAGAAACTTATGAAGATCTTTTACTGGATCAGATCAAGAAAGTCAAAGAAATGAAGGGTGAAGGCACACTGGAAAAGCTATGGGATGCGGGCAACACTTTTTACATTAATGAGGACTGATCGATTCCTTTGCTTTGGGAGCTAAAAATTAATAAATCGGCTGTCGTTTCCGAGAATCAGAATTTAGTAAAAAGGTAGAGTGGGCTGATTAATGATAAATGACACGCCGATTGTTTTAATTGTTGATGACCAAAGCGAAAATCGGGAAACGATCAAAGATATCCTTGCGGACACGGGCTTTGATTTGCGTGAGGCTGAAAACGGTCAAAAAGCATTGAGGTTGATCGAAGAAGAAATTCCGGATCTTATTTTGTTGGATGCCATGATGCCCGTAATGGATGGCTTTGAGTTGGCACGCCATATTCGGGCCAACGCGCAGACTAAGCTGATCCCGATCATTATGATTACTGCTTTGGATAGTCCTCAAGATCGTATTAAAGGTCTGGAAGCCGGAGTTGATGACTTCGTTTCCAGGCCTTTTAGTATTTTTGAGCTGCGTGCAAGGATTAAAAATCTTTTACGATTGCGTGAATCATTGGCCGAACTTGAAAATGCCGAGCAGGTGATTTTTAGTTTGGCTAAAGCCGTGGAAGCGAAAGATAGCTATACGGAAAATCATTGCAATCGTTTAGCAAGTCTTGCCGAGTCATTGGGTGAATTTTTAGGGCTTGGTGAAAATGATAAGTTGATTTTACGGCGCGGTGGCATTCTGCACGATATCGGTAAGATAGCCATTAGCGATCAAATTTTATTAAAGCCCGGACGGTTGACCGAGCAGGAATTTGAAGTGATTAAAAAGCATCCTGTTATCGGAACGGAAATTTGCGCGCCGCTAAAAACCTTGCGGCCGGTGTTGCCTGTAATCAAGCATCATCATGAGCGTTTTAACGGGAGCGGCTATCCGGACGGACTGGCCGGAGAAAACATTCCGCTCCATGCCCGAATAGTGGGGTTGGTGGATTGTTATGATTCTTTGACCACCCATCGACCTTATCGTCCGGCTTTATCTCCCGAAGCAGCATTGGCAATTTGTGAAGAGGAAACAAAACGGGGGCTTTGGGACCCGGAATTGTTTAAATCGCTAAAAGCTCTGTTGAAAGAAAAGTATTCCTGAAAAATTACCTTCGTTTTGGGACTGATTGCTATCAGTCCCAAACCAAACGTCATCTGACTGATAGCAATCAGTCAGATGATCCCAACTTAAATATCAACCCGTCTCCGGTCCGTACCGAATACGATGCACGAATTCCTTAACTTTTTCATCAATTTCCTGTTGCCTAATATTTTCAATTGTTTTGATAAAGGCCGAGCCGACAATGCAACCTGCGGAAAAGCCGGAATAATAGTTGAAATCTTCTGCAGATTTAATTCCAAAACCGACTAAAAAAGGATTGTTAAGATGTTCTCTCAGTGTGCTGAGAAAAGATTCTATTCCGTTTGATGTGTGGCTGTCTTTTCCCGTGACCCCGGTGTAAGCCGTGCAATAAACAAATGCCTTGCTATGTTGATCAATTTGTTTAATACGTTCCAAAGGTGTATTGGGAGCAATTAGGTGAATTAAATCCAAATCATATTGGTTTAGAAGATCGGTGAATCTGGTGCTTTCCTCCGGCGGCCAATCCGGCAAAATCAAGCCGTCAACTCCGGCTTCGGCACATCGGGCAAAAAACGGCTCAAAGCCTGTTTGGAAAACCGGATTGACATAACCCATTAGAATAATGGGTATGGAACTTTGGTTTCGAACAGTTTTTACCATATTCAAAATACGATTAATGGTCATTCCTTTTTGAAGTGCAATATCGGAAGCTTTTTGAATGACCGGCCCGTCCGCAATCGGATCGGAAAAAGGCATACCTAATTCAATAAAATCAACGCCTGCTTTGTCGCAGGCCAGAATAA
Organism: Calditrichia bacterium; assembly: GCA_027039465.1. Taxonomy (GTDB): domain Bacteria; phylum Calditrichota; class Calditrichia; order Calditrichales; family Calditrichaceae; genus Caldithrix. The sequence goes on from JALWEA010000645.1 coordinate 3,517, forward strand.
TATCGACGGTCAGCTCCGGATCCGGAAAACCGGCGGTTACAAACAGGGAAAGCAGTTTTTTCCCGCTGCGAATGCTTTGTCCAATGCGTTGCCTTAATCTTTGACTCACAATGTATTTCCTATGCGTATGGTTTTTAAAACTTGTTCAAAATCATTCAGATGTCGAATGTACGTATCCATATCTTTGTCCCCGCGGCCGCTTAAATTAACGACTACCGTTTGCTGTTCAGTGGTACGTGGCATCAGTTCCTCAAGGTAGGCCAGGGCATGGGCGCTTTCCAGGGCGGGAATAATTCCTTCCAAGCGGGTTAACACATAGGCCGCCCAAAGCGCCTGTCGGTCGGTTACGGAATGATACGAGGCGCGTTTGCTCTCCATTAAAAAACTATGTTCCGCGCCAACCCCGGGATAATCCAGTCCGGCTGAAATTGAATACGGTAAACGTATTTGCCCGTTTTCATCTTGTAATAAATATGTGAGCATCCCATGGAAAATACCCGGACGCCCCGCCGTTAAAGAAGCCGCATGTTGACCGGACGACAACCCCAAGCCTTCCGCTTCCACACCGATTAATTTGACATTTTCATAAGGCAGAAACGGGTAAAATAATCCCATGGCATTACTGCCGCCGCCCACGCAAGCCACCAAATAGTCCGGTAAGCTTATTTGTTTTGAGCGGATTTGTTCAAGAACTTCCTTGCCGATAATGCTTTGAAAATCACGCACCATCATGGGAAAAGGATGCGGCCCAACCACCGATCCGATAATGTAGTGCGTTGTTTTGACGTTTGTCAGCCAATCACGTAGTGCCTCATTGGTGGCATCTTTAAGGGTTTTGGTACCCGTGTGTACGGCACGAACTTCCGCCCCTAACATTTTCATGCGCATCACATTGGGTTGTTGACGGGCCATGTCTTCTTCACCCATGTAAATACAGCATTGTAAACCGTATTTTGCGGCAACGGTTGCCGTAGCCACTCCGTGTTGACCCGCTCCGGTTTCGGCAATAATCCGCTTTTTGCCCATGCGTTTGGCTAAAAGGATTTGCCCGATTGTGTTGTTTATTTTGTGCGCCCCCGTGTGAGCCAAGTCTTCGCGTTTTAAATAGATTTTTGCGCGACCGTAATGGGAAGTTAAATTACGGGCAAAGTACAACGGAGTCGGACGCCCGGCATAATCGCTTAATTCGGCCAGTAATTCCGATTGAAATTGCGGATCGTCTTTGAACATTAAATAAGCGTGGTGAAGCTCATTCAAGGCAGGACGCAAAACTTCGGGAATAAATTGTCCGCCAAAACGGCCAAAATAACCTCGGGCATCCGGCCATTCCTTTGATTGCCTTTTTATCATCATGAGGTGTCCTTATTGATTCCAGATTTCTTTGTTAATATTTCGAAGATAATTGTCTTAAATTGTAACGCATTACCGCTTTTTGTAAAGCTAATGTTTTTTGCAAATCTTTTCTTCCGGGGGAATGCTCTGATCCGCTGGCAACATCAATTATGGCCGGTCCAACGATTTCCAATGCTTGTTCGATATTCCCCGGAGTAATGCCTCCGGCCAAAGCCAGCTTTGTCTTTGGAACGGAAGACGTTAATCCGTCCCAATCGAGAGAAGAACCGGTACCTCCGAATTCATCGGGGTGGAATGCATCTAACAGGACGTATTGTTCGCCTTTATCCCGATATTCAAAACATTCGCCCTTTTTTAAGCGGTACGCGGCAATAACCTGCACGGGAAGCTTTGTAAAATCATCAAAATCTTGAGGATCATAAATTTGCAACCATTTTACGCCAGTAGCCTTAACCGCCATCAAACATTCTTCCAATGTTGGACGAACTAAAATACCAACCGTGTGTACTGCAGCAGGCAAATTTTCAATAATTTGTCGGGCATGTTCGGGTGCAATGTAGCGCTTACTTGCCGGGTAGAAGTTAAATCCTAAAAACGGCACGCCTAATTCGGTGATTTGCACGGCATCGCGCAAGGCGGTAATACCGCAAATTTTAAGCCGTACGAATGCCATGTATCGCCTTTCTTAAATTCTTTAAGAATTCAATCGGATTTTTTTGCCGCATTAATGTTTCTCCGATGAGCACACCCCGGAATCCTTGTTCTTGAAGCCAAATGCATTCTCGCTCAGTCCGAATCCCGCTTTCGCTGATCACCGGAATGCCTGTCGGTAAATAGGGCAGAAGGCTCGATGAATGCTCGAGATCGATTTCAAAGGTATCCAGATTACGGTTGTTGATTCCCAAAATAACGGGCAGGTTTTCTAAACCCCTCGGGAGTTTCTCGATTTCCCGGGCATCGTGCAATTCGATTAGAATGTCCAAGCCCAATTCGGCGGCCAACTCTGCAAAAGCTTTGATTTGGCTCCGACTTAAAATGCGGGCAATCAATAAAATCACGTCCGCGCCAATAACGGCCGATTGCCAAATTTGATAGGGATCGATGATAAAATCTTTACGCAAAAGGGGCAGCAAAGCAACCGTCCGAACATCGGTAAAATCTTTTAAGGATCCTTTGAAAAACGATTTATCCGTCAATACGGAAATAGCCGATGCGCCGCCTTGCTGATAAGCCTGCGCCTGTGTTTTTAAATTAAGATCACTGCGAATCGTTCCTGCCGAAGGCGAGGCCTTTTTGATTTCACAAATGAAAAGGAAATCATTGCCTTGCTGCATTTTTTGCAAAAGTGAAAACTTTGCCCTCGGTTTTATTTCCATTAAAAGTTTGATGGAATCCAAGGGAACCGTCTGTTC
>JALWEA010000646.1 GCA_027039465.1 Calditrichia bacterium
ATATTTAATTATTTAAAATTGCTAGTCTTTGCTTACATATTAAATAATACATTAATAAAAATTGTAATCATATCGATCAGATAGTTCGTTCCCATTCCTCCCTCATCTTGGTTATTTCATCTTCAATATTCATGGGAATGTTTTTCATAAATCCATTGAATTCATTCGGATCAAATTTTGGTTTTTTTGATTTGGATGAAGATGGGCGTAAAAGTATTTCAAATTCTTCATATTTTTTCATTTCTTCCGGTAAGGTAATCGTTATAATTCCATTCAACGGTTTTTGCTTTATATGCATACTTTTCATTTTTATCACCTGACAAAATTAATTACAATCATTCATTTATTTGAAAATATATTAAATTTTTTCGACGAATTAAAATATTATTTTTTAATAAAAACTTAAAATATGAAAGTTCTAAGACACTTTTTTTTGATGCGGTAAAATTCCAACTTTACAACTGTATTTTCAAATCGCTTGAAATGTCGATTCGGAAAATTAAAAAAATAAACTTTTTCTTTGATCTTGATCATCAATTTCCCTCTAACATCATTTGCAATGAGTAGGACGCCGTCCTATATTTGTGCCGTCAAATCAATGGGGGAAATTCCATGCGGCGTTGGTTTATATTGGTTCTTGCGACGGTTGTTGTTTTAACGGCTTGTCGAAACAAGCAAAATACGATTTCCGAAGCGCAGGTCGAACAATGGAAAAAACAATGCCTTGCTTACCGTGCTGAAACCGACTCGCTTTTCAGAACAGCCGACTGGTCGCCGATTCCCGCCGGGCAACGCGCTACATTCAAACATTTAAATTATTACGATTACGATCCGGACTGGCGTCTGATTTTGACTCTGCATCCCTATTCTCATCCCGATTCAATCACCATCATGGGCACAAAAAGCGGTGATTTGCGCCCTGCTTTGCGCTACGGATATTTTGAATTCAAACGGGACAGCAAAACCTGCAAATTGGAAGTGATTAAAATCTTACCTCACGGAAAATACAAAGCCCATCTTTTTTTGGGATTTTGGGATGAAACATCCGGTAAGGAAACTTACGCCGGAGGGCGTTACATTGACTTGAAACCGTTAGGTAAAAATAAATATCTGGTCGATTTCAATTATGCGTATAATCCGTATTGTGCATACAGCCATCGGTACAGTTGCGCCATTCCGCCCATGGAAAACCGACTACCGGTGGCAGTGCGCGCCGGGGAGAAAAAGTACGGAGATCATTGATTAAAAAAAAGGAGTCTCATGGAAAAATATCTTGAAGTAGCCATAGATGCCGTTCGTCAGGCTTCGAATATTTGCAGCACGGTACAAGCGCAATTGGTGGCTGAGGATTCATTAACCAAAAAAGATCGCAGTCCGGTTACCGTGGCCGATTTCGCTTCGCAGGCGGTCATTTGCCACCGATTGCATCAGGCCTTTCCGGAAATACCGATTGTGGCCGAAGAAGATGCCGATAGTTTGCGCTCGGATGAAAATCACGAATTATTGCAAAAAATAAAATCCTTTTTGCCGGAGTGGCCGGATGAAGAAATTTTGCAGCGCATCGATTTGGGCAACGGTGAAAGCTGCGAATTGTTCTGGACGCTTGATCCCATTGACGGGACCAAAGGTTTTTTGCGTAAGGATCAATATGCCGTGGCTTTGGCGCTTATTAAAAACGGCGAGCCGGTTTTAGGTGTGTTAGGTTGCCCGAATTTGCCGTTTGATTCCACCGATACGGGCGGAACGTTAATGTATGCCGTGCAAGGTCAGGGCAGCTTTGCCATGCCCTTAAACGGCGACGACCCTATCCAAGTACATGTTTCATCTAATGAACCGGATGGGACGGTTCGCTTTTTGGAAAGCGTGGAAGCGGGACACAGTAACCATTCGTTGCAAGGACAGATTATGGGACATTTCGGCGAAAAGGCGCAGTCGGTTCGTTACGACAGTCAGGTCAAATACGCGGTTTTGGCGCGGGGCATGGCAGATGTGTATTTGAGATTGCCCAATCCTTCCCAGCCGGATTATCGGGAAAAAATCTGGGATCATGCGGCGGGTTACGCCATTGTTAAGGAAGCCGGAGGCCGGGTCACGGATATGTTCGGGAAACCTTTGGAATTCACTCATGGTAAAAAATTAACCGCCAACCGCGGGGTTGTGGCGACCAACGGGAAATTACACGAAACCATTATTGCTTTGCTGAACGGGAAGTCCTGATGATCGAGACAGCGAAAAAAGCGGCACTGGCAGCAGGCGATATTGTGATGGAACATTTCCGTAAAGTGCCGCAGGAAGCCATTCGTTCCAAGCAAAAAAACGATTTTCTGAGTTTTGTGGATGAACAATCCGAACAGGCGATTATTAACACTATCAAACAAGCGTTTCCGGATCATGCCTTTTTAGCAGAAGAAAGCGGCGCATCGGACAATCAAAATGATTATTTGTGGATCATCGATCCTTTGGACGGAACAACCAATTACATCACAGGTCTGCCGGTGTTTGCCATTTCCATTGCCCTTCTTATAAAAGGCGAGCCTACCATCGGCATCATTTACGATCCCCTGCACAAAGAAATGTTTTGGGCGCAAAAAGGTCAAGGTGCTTTTTTAAACGACAAACCGATTCATGTTTCCGCCAAAGCATCTCTTGAGCAATCGCTTATTGCCACAGGATTTCCCTTTAAAGCCAAACATTTTTTAGATACTTATTTGAACGCTTTTCATGACATTTTTCTTTCGTCCGTCGGCATGCGACGCATGGGTGCGGCGGCCATTGACCTGGCCTACGTAGCCGCCGGTCGATTTGAAGGTTTCTGGGAAATCGGATTGAGTCCGTGGGATATTGCCGCCGGTGCGGTTCTTGTGCGTGAAGCAGGCGGACGCATCAGTGATTTTTGGAATCATGATGATTTCCTTTACAAGAATTACACGGTTGCCAGCAATGGCAAAATTCATCGAGAGCTTATCGAAAAATTAAATCGTTATTTTCCGGAATTTAAACCGGTGTACCAAAAAGGAGGAGAGTAACCTTGGACTCCACAACTATTGTGCGTACCAAAGGCGAGCGCGGCGCGTTAAGCATCATGGCCTGCGATTCCGGTCATGCCTTCGCCCAACGCGTCGTCAATCATTTAAATGATATTATTAATCATGAGTCGCACAGTTTACCGCTACGCCTAATCAATAGCGAAGAAGTTCATTTTGCAAACGGTGAAATTAAAACGGTTTTAAAAGAAAATATTCGCGGCGATGATCATTATATTGTGCAGTGCATTGATGATCCTTTGAGCCCGAATACGGTTAACGATAACTTAATGGCCCTGCTTACTGCCATTAACGCCGCATTTCAGTCCGACGCCGACTCCATTACGGTGGTTGTGCCTCAATTCCCTTACTCAAGGCAGGAACGCAAAAAAACCCGTGAGGGTATTACGGCCAAACAGATTGCGCAATTCATTGAAATCTCAGGCGCCAATCGGGTGATTACGTTGGATATCCACGCCGAAGCGATCATGGGGTTTTTTACCTCGGCAAAGCTGGAAAACCTACATGCTTCGAACTATTTGATCAACCATTTTCAGAAGATCTATCGTAATCAGACGCACGATTTGGTCATTGCAGCCGCCGATGTGGGCGGCGCGGAACGGGCGCGCTACTATTCCAAACAGATGAAAGCCCATTTGGCCATTGTGGATAAGGCACGAGATTATTCGAACAAAGGCGTCATTGAAAGTATGCGCCTGGTCGGTGAAGTGGACGGTAAAGATGTGCTTATTCCCGACGACATGGTTAGCACCGGCGGAACCATCATTAACGCAGCCAACCTGCTGCGGGATAAAGGCGCACAAAATATTTACGTTACCTGTAGTTTGCCTTTTTTTAACGGCAATGCCATTGAATTGATGAACGAAGCGTACGAAAACGGCCTGATTAAACGCGTTATCGGTACGGACGCGGTTTTTCACGGAACGGAATTTGTGAAAAATACACCGTGGTACGATGAAGTCTCCATTGCGCCTTTATTTGCTGAGGTGATTTACAATATCAATCAAAAACGTTCGGTTTCGGATTTGCTTCGTTAGGCGATTTTTTAATCGCCTGATAAACCCGATCGATTATAAACGACGGTAACGGCTTCTATTTTTCGGAGAATTGCAAGTAGATGAAGGAAACCATTATTCCGGTTGTGGCTGCGGTTATTCGCAATCATGATCATGAAGTTCTGATTACCAAACGGCCTTTGAATACGCATTTGGCCGGATTGTGGGAATTCCCTGGCGGGAAAATTGAGGCGGGAGAGACACCGGAGCAGGCCCTGCAACGCGAGCTGCTCGAAGAGTTGGGCGTACGCGTACAAGCGGAAAAGCTTTTATGGCAGGAAACATTTACTTACCCTGAGAAAACCGTTCATATTCGGTTTTTTGAATGTAGTCTGCTGGAAGACGCGGAAAATATTAAACCATTGCATGTGGCAGATTTCAAGTGGGTGCCGGTTGATGCCTTAAGCCAATTGGAATTCCCACCGGCAGACGCGGCGTTTATTGAGCTGTTAACAAATGGTGGATAAAAGAATAGTTTTTATTTTGAGATCAAATGAGTGGTAAGGATAAAAAAATACTTATAAATTTGAATTCCGCCTAAACTTTTTATAAAATGAATTGCTCTTATTAAAAAAATTCGCCCCTCGGCAGTACGTTTTTCCAACAATTCGGGAAAAACCGAGCCCGAGGGTTTTATTTTTTGATGGACAACTCTATTCTCATCTTTTCAATTTGTACCCTTCAAAAATCATAGAATTTCATCTCAAAATTTCCTATTTTATTGATTGGCAAACGAAACTCGTATTTTTAAGATTGGAATACCATGCGCTTTTTTCCCATTCATATCGGGACAATGTTTTTGTTTTTAATTCAATTCGTAAGCGTGCCTACCGCCTCTTTTGCCCAAGATTCAACGCACACCTATTTGCAGCCGAGGGATACCCTTTCCAACAATTTGTTGCCGAATAACAGCCTGGTTGCCGTGAATACGGATACATCGGAAATGACGGACACATCATCCGTTTTTATGCAGGATCTCATTCATTTCGTACGTGTGGGATTTGGCGTTGCTGTGGCGCCGTTAACCTTTGATTCCCGCGATTGGCATAAGGTGGGATTCAGCATTGCCGGAATGGCTTTACTGTTTACGGTTGATAAATCGGTAAAGCAGTGGGCGCTTCATAACCAAAATAAAACGGATGATTTCCTTTTCTACCTTGACCACTATTACGGCAAAGGTTATTCTATGATTTTTACATGGGGATTGTACGGCTACGGGGCTTTGGTGGGCAATGAAAAGCTGCGTAAATTGGGACGCAATGCCACCGAAGCATTCGTATTTTCCGGCGCCATAACCGGTGCCATTAAATTACTCGTCGGGCGCCGTCGACCCTACGCCGGAAGCAATCATTTGTTTTTTCGCCCCTTTCAATTCTCCAATAACGATTATCAGGCCATGCCCAGCGGTCACACTACCGTTAGTTTTGCCGTGTCCACCGTGATGGCCAAATCGGTCGACAATATTTATTGGAAGATTTTTTGGTACGGTTTCGCCGCCATGGTAGGCGCCTCGCGTATTTACCACAATAAACACTGGCTGTCGGATGTGGCCGTCGGCGCAATGATCGGCTACAGTGTGGGCAGCTATGTGGTCAATTACGATCGCAGACATGCCGGCGGCTCCTTAAGCAGTCGCTTACATCCGTATTTTGGTTTGGGACGCTTCGGATTGGTTTATCGATTCTGAACGTTGTGATGGCAAATGGCTAAGGGTTAAGAGTGTAAGAGTTGAATTGTTAAATGGTTGAATAGTTAAACTCGTTATTCGTATATCCGTTATTAGGTTCTTGTTCTCGTAATCAGAGAGTTTATCTCTAACATTTTTATTTGTTGTTTTTATTTTTTAACCCATCCCCTAACCCCTTCCCTGATGCATCAGGGAAGGGGAATTAATGGAAAGTTAATTGTTCTTGTAAATTTCAAATATTTTTGGTTAGTAATTCATAGTTATTAGTGCAATCGCGCCTTGGTACGTTCCGCATTAATTTTGCGAGCCGTAGATTACCGCTATGCGGAACTGTCCGACACCCAAGCGCGCTACTTAATTTGTAATCGGTTTGGTATCTACCGTTTTAATCAAATTGGCAAATCAACTTCTTGCCGTGCAAAAAATCTTCCAAACCGTTTTGCCTCCCTTCAAAGGAAGACAGCAGGGGATGAACAACAAACGACCGCTTCTTG
>JALWEA010000647.1 GCA_027039465.1 Calditrichia bacterium
GTGATGCGGAAAAATAATCTTTTGATAATATTATTAACAATGAGTTTTTTGCTTGTTTTTCCTTTACAGTTAGTTTCAGGATCTCGCACGAAGACACATTATCTAAAAATTACGCCCGAAATAATCCTTTCAAAAGAAGGATTTCGGAATATTAAATGGGCTACTCGTTTTAGGGATATACCATGGAAATGGAGCAAATCCCATTTTCCCGCGGATGGATTCTGGCGTGAAAATGAAGACTTGAATGTTTTTAATGTGAAAGCGAAATGGATTACATATACCTTCCGAAATTCGATTTTTTACGGAGTGAGAATTGATATTGAGGGAAAAGATAAAGTAAAAAAAGCATTGAAAGTTGTAAAAAAAGAATATCCGCCGGAGAAAAAAATTGTAAATGTGAATAATTTGGAAAGATCCTGGAATACAAAATATACCCAGGTATGGGTAACAATTCCTAAAGATGATAATGGATTAGGAACGATTTATCTTTGGGGACGTGACAGAAAATTTCCGGATGCGTCAATCAGGCCGGTTTATTTGGTAAAACCACCTGCACTTAATTCGGCTCCAGGACCTTATGTTCCCAGATATTATGTTATTTACAAAAAGACAAGTAAAATTGTAATTGATGGCGATATCAACGAAAAAGCATGGCAAGATGCCGATTGGTTCGATACTTTCGTAGATCATCAACATCCTTATGCACCGCTACCGTGGAAGACAACCCGCGCTAAAATGGTATATGATAAGGACTATCTTTACGTTGCGGCACAATTGCAGGAAGAAAATGTTTGGGGCTCTATTACTAAACGTGATGATATTGTTTACTATGAAAACGATTTTGAAATTTTTCTTGACCCAACCGCAAACGGGATCAACTATTTCGAGTTTGAATTAAATGCGCTCAATACAATGTTCGATATGTGGCATGAGTTAGATAATCACCGGGGTGCTTATGCCGATCCCGTATTTGATTCAAAAGGAACGAGACATGTTGTAAAAGTGGACGGTACGTTAAATTACCATTATGATATTGATAATGGTTGGTTTGTAGAAGTTAAAATTCCGTTCCGGGATTTGAAAGAATGGAATCCGCAGATGTCTATTCCGATTAAAAGAGGCGATAAGTGGAGATTTAACTTTAGCCGCGTAGAATATATGCATGTATATACACAATTGTTTCCATATCTGCTTCCCAATAGTCTTACCGAAGATTGGGTTCTTGAACCAACGGATACAGGCGATTTGCACATTCCGGAACTTTGGGCAATTGCTGTTTTCTCAGACCATCGTAGTGGAAATAAAGATATTGAATTGGAAAATAAAAGACCGAAAGTGTTAAAAGTTCCCAACACAGCTCCTCCCGCAGATAAAAAAATGGTGCATTTCCCGGCATGTACTATCACAATTGGTCCCGACCCTACGGATCCTGTTCATAGTCCGGCTCATAAGGTTCATGTCCCGGAATTTTATATGGACAAATATGAAGTTACCGTAGCCGAATATACCCGCTTCTTGAACAAGGGCGGTAATGATCAGTATTACAGTTCTTGGATGCAAATACCTGAGAGATGTGGTATTGTTAAACATAAAGATGGAAAGTACACGGTTGTCCCTGGTCGTGAGAATTATCCGGTTGTTTATGTCACGCACGATGCGGCAATGGCTTATGCAAAATCAGTAGGTAAAACACTTCCCACGGAAGAAATGTGGGAGCGGGCCGCTCGGGGGTTGGAAGGAAGAAAATATCCGTGGGGGAACGAAAAGATCGATCCGACGCGGGCAAATTATGACTTTCACTATGGTGGTACAACTCCGGTCGGCAGTTTCCCGAAAGGCGCAACGCCGGAAGGAATTTATGATATGGCCGGTAACGTGAAGGAGTGGACTAACTCCAAATTTATGCCCTATCCCGGAGGCAAACCATTTGAACATAGATGGCTTGATATTTGGTATAAGGAAAAACCGGACCCAAATGATCCTAACTCATACTGGTGGGTTAACAGGGGCGGCGGTTGGACAAAGCAGGAAAGCTGTATGGAGTCGGCTTATCGGGATGGACAAGGACACATGAATGTAGGTTTTCGTTGTGTTAAAATTGTTAAATAAGACGCTTGATATTAGAAAGGCTTAGTATGATAGGAATGAGAAGAAGCAGGGTCTTGAAAAAGTTAAAAGAAGGTAAAGTTGTAAGTTGTTTACTCGCTCATCTTGATGCGCAAGCAGCGGAAATCGCCGGAATGGCAGGGTTCGATTGTTTGTGGATAGATAGTGAGCATCAGGCAAAGGATTATTCATTTTATCAAAGTCATGTATGGGCTTCAAAAAATTATGATATGGATGTGATGATCAGAGTGCCGCGAGGCAGTTACAGCGATTATATCAAACCTTTGGAAATGGATGCCGCCGGTATAATGGTACCTCATATAATGAGTACCGAAGATGCCAGAAATGTAGTAAAGATGACGCGTTTTTATCCTCTTGGCAGGCGTCCAATTGATGGCGGTAACTCAGACGGTAAATATGCTCAAATGGAACCTGTTGATTACATTAAACAAGCAAATGAACAGCGTTTTATTGTAATACAAATAGAAGACCCGGAGCCGTTGGAAGAATTAGATGAAATTGCCGCAGTGGAAGGTATTGATATGTTGTTTTTTGGGCCAGGAGATTTTAGCCATGGTATAGGCGCTCCGGGGCAATGGGATCACCCGAAACTATTGGAAGCCCGACGGCGTGTAGCCGAAGCTGCCGTTAGGCATGGCAAATTTGCGGGTACTACGGCCTCCATAGAAAATATGGAAGAACTGATTGAAATGGGATATCAATTTTTGTCTATTGGTGCTGATGTTGTCGGTCTTGGTAACTATTGTAACCAATTAATGGATGGTTTCTCGAAAAAGGTTAACAGATAAATCATTTATTTAAGGTGGCAAATTGGCTAAACAAACCCTAACGAGGAAAGCATCGGATAATAAATATTATCACAAGGATTTTCATATTGCATTAAATTTTGGAATAGAATATTTAAAGGAAAAATTTGGAAAGGAAGCCGTCAAAGAATACTTAGTACAGTTTGCTGATGCTTACTATTCTCCTTTAAGAAAAGAATTAAAAGAAAAAGGTTTGATTGCAATTAAAGAACACTATGAAAAGATTTATAAAATTGAAGACGCTAAATTTGATATGAGCTTTTCGCCCGAAGAGTTGATCATTTACCTTTTTGCTTCACCGGCAGTAATGCACATCAAATCTAACGGGCATCGAGTTTCTACATTATTTCGTGAAACGGTTTTGACCGTGAATAAAACAATATGCAGGAATACAAATTATGACGTTGAAATGATAGATTATAATGAGAAAAACGGCGGTTATCAATTACGATTCCATAGGAGGGAAAATTGATTTCTTGCACGGAATTTATTCCTGCCTACAGCGAGCTTTTTAAGTATATCGAACAAAAAGAGAACAAAGCCGCAGTGATTGAGTTTTGGAATTATCTGTCAGATGTATTCTTGACAAGCCTTAAAGATCTTGTTGCAACAAATGGTATTCGCGGCTGCTGGATGTATTGGAGCAAAGCACTGGCAGAAGAGGCGGCGGATTTTACAATGGAGCTTGACGAAGATGCCGGAGAATTTTCCATAACCATGCATCATTGCCCTTCCAAGGGTAGACTTCTTGAATATAAGCATATTGAGCCTTATCGTGATTATTGTGAGCATTGCGATTTTCTTTACAGAAGAGTATTGGAACCATTGGGATTTAAGTATGAGATTGATCTTTCTCAGACACATAAAGCTCAGTGTCATATTACAGTAAAAGGAGATAAAGAATTTGGAAAATTAAACGGGAATTAAGTTTGTATTTGAGTAAATACTTTTTTCTATCCCGTGATTATAATTTATAAAAAAGTTACAATTTTAAATTGGAGTCTAAAATGGGTAAAGATTGGTGGAAAGAGAGTGCATTAAATGTACCTAAGATAGTTGTGGAACCCCCGGGTCCAAAGTCAAAAAAAATGCATGATAATACGACTAAATATTTTAAAGGACTAAGTGGGCAAGTAAAACTGTTCCCGGTAAGTTTTAAAGAAGGCCATGGAATAACTTTGACGGATGTTGATAATAATAAATATCTTGATTTTTCATCAGGTATTTATGTAGCATCATTGGGTCATAGTCATCCCAAAATAGCCGAGGCAATATCTTACTGGGCAAAAACATTATTAAACTGTCACGATTTTACTCATCCGGCTAAAGAAAAATTAGTAGAAAAATTAGCCGATATTTTGCCTGGGAATTTAAATGGTATGCAATTCTATAGCGATGGTACTTCAGCCGTCGAAGCAGGCATACGGGCAGCCAGAGCGATTACCGGCAAACATGAGATGATATCAGCCTTTCGTGACTTTCACGGTAAATCAATGGGAGCGGTCAGTTTGGCGCAAATGGCACGTGGTGATGTTTTAAGTTATGGCCCAACGCGTGCACCGGGATTTTATATGGTACCCCGTCCTGATCCATATCGCCCGATTTTCAAAAAAGAAGATGGGAGTATTGATACGGATGCTTACATTGATTTTTATAAAACCTTTATTCATGAAGGAACAGCCGGAAATGTGGCCGCATTTGTATTGGAACCCGCACAAGGTTGGGGCGGCTCTATTTTCCCACCCGATGATTTCTTTCCAAAACTAAGAAAATTATGTGATGAACAAGGTATTTTACTGTTTGATGATGAAGTATTGGCCGGTATGGGAAGAACAGGAGAATGGATGTGCTTAGACCATTGGGATGTCGTACCCGATATAATTACTTTTGGCAAATCTTTTGGAAACGGTTTCCCTGTTACGGCTATGATTGTAAAAGAAGAATATGCAGATGCACTGGAAAAAATTTCTGCCTCATCAAGTTATGGCGGCAATCCGATGGCCTGCGCCGCTGCGTTAGCTTCAATAGAAGTAATTGAAGAAGAACAACTACTTGAGAACGTACGAAGAGTGGGTGCTCATTTTATGAAACGTATGAATAAGATGAAGGATGAACATCCTATTGTTGGCGATGTTAAAGGAAAAGGTTTCCTGCTTGGTATGGAATTGGTAAAAGATAAAGCAACCAAGGAGCCGTTTGAAGAGGCCGGAAAACTTGTCTATCAAAAAGCATTTCGTAAAGGATTGGCCTGGATACCTGCCGGACATATTCTGCGTATGTCGCCGCCGTTAATAATGGATGAAAAATATGCCGACCTTGGATTGGACATAATTGAAGAGTCCATTGCCGAAGTAGAAAAGGAATTTGGTTATAAATAAAAAACAAATTAGAAGGAGAAAAATGAATAAACGAAAAATTCGTTTCGGCATTATTGGCTGCGGATTAATGGGACGTGAATTTGCGGTTGCTTCTGCTCGCTGGCCTGCACTTTTGGATTTGGATGTTAAACCTGAAATAGTCGGGATTTGCGATCTGAATGAAAGTCTGTTTGATTGGTATTTGGACAATTTTGATTCGATAAAAATTGCTACAACCGATTACCATGAATTATTAGCGAGCAAGGATATTGAATTTATTTACTGCGCGGTACCACACAATCTGCATGAAAAATTTTATATAGATATTATCAAAGCGGGGAAGCACCTTCTTGGAGAAAAACCTTTTGGAATTGATCTGAATGCCAACAAAAAGATTCTTGAAGCTATTGAAGAGAACCCGGATGTATTTGTAAGATGCTCTTCGGAATTTCCATTTTATCCCGGCGCGCATAAAATTCAGAAATTTATTGAACAAAATCCATGGGGCAAAATAATTCATGTGAATGCCAGTTTTTTGCATTCGTCGGATATAAATTATGACAAACCCATTAATTGGAAAAGAATGATTGAGATGAATGGGGAGTACGGTTGTATGGGCGATCTCGGTATGCACGCCCTTCATATTCCAATTCGTGCCGGTTGGATTCCGAAAACCGTTTATGCCTCGCTTTCGAATATTGTTACCGAGCGTCCGGATGGGAAAGGAAATATCGTACCTTGTGAAACATGGGATAATGCGATTTTGCAATGCGTTGTTGAACATCCTCAAGATAAGTATGATTTTCCAATGACGATTAAAACTTATCGTATTGCTCCTGGTGAAACGGATACATGGTCGATCGAGATACTTGGAACAAAGTTTAGTGCTCGGTTCAGTACGAAATATCCCAAAACATTACAAACAATGAAATATGAAAACGGCGGTAAACAAGAATGGTGCAGCGAAGATCTCGGATATGATTCGGTTTATAAAACCATTACCGGCGGAATTTTTGAGTTCGGTTTTACCGATGCAATATTGCAAATGTGGGCGGCGCTTCTCGACGAATTTTCAAATCCCGGAAAGGAGATGCCCTATGGATGCATTCGACCGGACGAAACCCGAATTCAACATAAAATATTGACGGCGGCGCTTGAATCTCATAAAAATAAAAAGATTGTTGAATTGAAAACTATAGATGGTTAAATGTTTCTTGTTTTAGATATAGGTACAAGCGATATCAAGTGCGGCTGTATAGATAGTAAAAATAATATTGTTGCCAGGTATCGCAGAAAATATCCCATAGAGGAAAATGGAAATTTCGTTGAGATCGATTTTGAACTGTTTTTCAGGACTACTAATGATCTCATAAAAGAATGTCTGGGGGACAAGTCCGTAAAACAGTCAAAGGTAAAAGCTTTGCTCATTACCAGCCAGGCCCAAACCTTTGCTCCTGTCGATGCCGAGTTTACGCCTCTTGAAAAGGGCATTGTTTGGCTTGATGAAAGGGCGGAAGAGCAGGCAGCTTATCTCGCAAAACGTTTACCGAATTTTGCATCTACCGCAGGTTTTTTAAAACCTATTTCAGCTCTCTATGTTTCCAAATTAGTGTGGCTCAAGCAAATGAAACCGGAAGTATTTAATAAAGCTATGGCCTTTCCCTTAATTAATGAATATTTGGTTTACAAATTGACAGGTAAATTCTACTCTGATCTCGTTAATTTTGGTATGAGCGGAATGTATGACTATTCTCGTGGTACTCTTAATTATGATATTTTGGAAATTCTGGGATTAACTGAGAATTATTTCCCTGAAGTGGAGAAAACAGCGGCGAGAGGCGAATTAATCTCTAAGCAAATCCGGGATGAATGGGAATTAGAATATGCTTTTCCTGTTTTTCTATGCGGTAATGATCAGGGGGCTTCCGCTTGCGGCGCCGGACTTGAAAAACCCGGAGATATCAACATCAATTTTGGTACGGCAATGGTGATTTATACCATTACAGATACGCTAACCACAAAATTGACAGAGTCACAAATAGCCGGCAAGCATCCTGTGGGTGACGATTATTTCCTTCTGAATCTTGAAAATGATTACGGAATCCAAATTCGCAAATTGAAAAATATCTTCTTTAGAGAAAGTACTTACGATGAACTTTTCCAAACATATTTAAAATATCCTGAAGTCGATGCAATTAAACCATCATTAAAAGACGTTGGATTAGATCTGTTTTCATCTGTTGAAGATACTCAAAGATATTGTTCAGCCGTTATCAAATATTATCTGTCCCGGTTGAGAATTCATTTGGAACAAATTCAACAAGTGGTCACAATAAAAAACATAACGCTTTCGGGCGGGATGATGAAATCGCAAATATGGTATAACATATTACAAGAGTTTCTTAATCGGCCATTAACATTAAATATTAATGCCGGGGCAGGAATGTTTGGGGCTTTGAATATTTATATGAAAAGAAAAAATTGGAGAAAAAATAATGAGTGAATTTATCTACGAACCTTCAAAATATGTACCGTTTCGGGATAAAAAGATAATCGAAAAAGTCCGTAAAATAAAAAGGGATGAAATTGAAAATCATCCCAATAAGGACTATAAAATACGTGTAGTACCGGATGCCGATTTGTCAATTATTACGCTTTTTGATGCTTTTCATAGAATCAAAACCGCCTCAGATAATAATGAGACGATTGTAATGATTATGCCAAATCCATGGCCGCAATTTAGAATGCTGGCGCACATGCTTAATAAATTTCAAGTGGACTGTAGTAAATTACACACCTTTAATATGGATGAATATGCTGATCAGGATGGTAATATCGCTCCGGAGAGTTGGGAATACGGTTTTGGGCATGCCTTTAAAAAATATTTTTATTATAATCTTGATAAAAAAATAAGACCCCCTGAAGAACAAATTCATGCCCTGACAAATGAGAATCTTAAAGATTATGGTAAAATGATTTCCGATCTCGGGGAAGCCGATATTGTTTATAGCGGGCCCGGTTGGACGGGGCACCTGGCTTTCATTGAACCGGATGCGCCCGAATTCAAAGCGGAATCGCTGGAAGAATGGATGGAGATGGGCCCACGAATTGTTACTTTAAGTCCGTTTACACTTGCTCAAAATTCTTTGCATGGAAGTTTTGGTATGAGCGGAGACCTGGCTATGGTACCACCAAAAGCCGCCACGATTGGGCCGGCTCAGGTTGTCCGTGCGAAACACCGGATACAATCTTTTGGAATAACCATTCATGGTACAGCCACCTCCTGGCAACGATTTATTGCCCGCCTGGTTATGCATGGAGAGCCCACGCCATTAGTTCCGGAATCCGTGAATCAGCTTTTACGCACCGATGCATACGTAACCGAAACTATTGCCATGGACATTGAGCCTGACTGGGAAAAAGGATACTAAAATGAACAGGCATGAAGTACAAAAAACCCTTGAAAATAAAAAAGTCGTTATTGACGGGCATTCACATATCGGCATATCTCCGAAATTCTATTATCAAGGGGGCATTCCGTATGCCCTTTCCTTAGAAGATATGATCATTCGTATGAAAATTTTGGATATCGATTACAGTGTGGTTTTCCCGATGGTAGAATCACTTTATTATAAACTTAATTTGGAATCAGATAAAGTCGAAACATCCACACAGTATTCTCAATTTCCTTATGAATTTGAGAACAGAAGTTTACTAAATGAAATATATGAAATATACCCTCAATATAGTAGCAAGTTTCTTCCTTTTTTTATGTTTGATCCTTCACGTGAAGCGGAAAAGCAAGCGTCTTTTATGGAAGAATTATCTGATAAATATTCCGTATTTGGCTTAAAAACAGCTACGACTTATATCCAATCGTTTGTGAAGGACTTGGAGGGTAAAGGCAGGCCAATTCTTGATTTTGTCTATAAAAAGAATCTTCCCGTTTTATTTCATTCGTCGGTGCACCCGCAGGATCCGTGGGCTTCGGTATATGACATCGTAGATTTTGCGGAACGGCATCCGGATATTCGGGTTTGCATAGCTCATTCGGCACGTTTTACAAAACCGGTCTTAGATAAAGCAGCTAAACTGGATAATTGTTTTGTCGACGTCTCGGCCTTTATCATTCATTGCAAGCTGGCCATTCAAAACTCTTTGGCTGTTGCCACCGAAGATGTCCGTTTTCCGGGTGATTATAATAATCCTGCTTCGGTCTTGTCCGATTTAATCAAAAATTATCCGGATACAATACTCTGGGGTAGCGATACGCCGTTTTATAAATGGATTCAAAGATATTATTTAGCCGATGGAACGCTTCATGAGGAACGATTAGAATGCAACTATGATGAAGAAGCGAAACTACTACATAGTTTCCCGGATGAAATAAAATACAAAATAGCTTACACAAATGTTTTAAAATTTGTATTTGGAGGCTAAAATGAAAAAAATAAATATTACGGCAAACATTATTAATACTGCTCCCCAAAAATTCGCGTTAAATTATTTATTGATATTCCTTTTTATTTTTTATGCAACGGCATCTTTTGCCCAAACAAAATCCATGCAATATTCCCCTCCCCTTGTGGAGGAACCGGCAAGAGCTGTTGGAATGTCAGAAGAACGTTTGGCGAGAATAGATGAAATGTGCAAAAATGCAATAAAGGACGGTGTTGTTCCTGGTATGGTTGCACTTGTGGCAAGAAGAGGAAAAATAGTTTATTACAAGGCTTTTGGTATGGCCGATAATAAGGCGGGAAGAAAGTTAAAAAGAGACGATATTTTTAGAATTGCTTCGCAATCCAAAGCCATTACGGCTACGGCGGTGATGATGCTTTGGGAAGAAGGAAAATTCAGATTGGATGATCCGATTTCAAAGTACATCCCGGAATTCAAAAATCCGCAAGTGCTTGATACACTCTATGCAGACGGAACATACAAAACAAAACCGGCCGATAAAGAAATCACAATTCGACATCTTTTAACGCATACCTCCGGTATTGGATACGGGCAGATCGATAAAGACGAACGTTTTAGGAAAATATATGCGAAGGCGGGAATCGTTGATTTGTGCACAACAAAAAACATAACTATTGCAGAGAATGTCAAAAAGTTAGCAAAACTTCCTTTACATCATAATCCAGGTGAAAAGTTTACTTATAGTGAAGGGCTTGATGTATTGGGTTATTTTATCGAAATAATTTCGGGTATGCCTTTTGATCAGTTCTTGCAAAAACGAATATTCGAGCCGCTCGGAATGAATGATACCTATTTTTATTTGCCAAAGTCAAAATATAAAAGACTTGTACCGGTTCAAACCAAGAAAGATGGTAAGTGGGTTAGATATCCGGTGACATTTTATGATCCGGATTTCCCTATAAAAGGAGCAAAAACCTTTTTCTCTGGCGGCGCAGGGCTTTGCAGTACGGCAAAAGATTATGCCACATTTCTGCAAATGTATTTGAATAACGGCGAGTTGAACGGCATACGGATACTAAGTCGAACAACCGTCCGGTTTATGATGGAAAATCAAATTGGCGATCTATCGGTGTTCGGACGAAAGGGCGTTTATTACGGTTTGGCATTTGGCGTTGAAAATCAAGAAGGAGAAGCTTTGGGTGGTAACGGCAGTGCGGGTACATTTGAATGGGGTGGCTATTTTAATACTCTGTATTCTGCCGATCCGAAAGAGCAGGTTATCGCCATCTTTATGAAGCAAACGCGGGGTATTGAACGTGAGCCAACCGGTTTAATATTCCGTCAATTGGTTTTTCAGGCAATAGACGATTAAGCAAGAAATTGATATGATAAATAAATTTTTTATAATTCAAATAATTGTATCCTTTGTTGCAGGCGGTGGATTAGTTGCATTACTAACGATTGTAGCTGAAAGGGTAAATCAACGGATAGCCGGCATTATACTTACTTTTCCGATAACAGGAGGAATGGCTTTATTCTTTTTGGGATGGACCGTTTCGGCAAAAGCAGTTTCGAAAATTATCCCTGCTTCGATCATTTCTATAAGTTTAACATTATTATTTATATCTATATATCCTTATGTTGCACAATTTATAGGACGATTCTTCGAAAATAAAATTCTGCAGATATTAAGCAGTTATTTTATATGTATAGGAATATGGTTCTCATTAGCTGTCCCGATTATTATTTTCCAAATTAATCATTATCTTTTGGCGATTCTCGTATATATTTTGTTTGTTACATTAGCTCATTGGATACTTACTAGAAAAACCTATAATAAAACGATTACACTAACATACACAGTGGGGCAAAAAATCGGGCGTGCAGCGTTTGTGGGATTTGTTATGTCACTCGTTGTTGTCTTGGGAAAGGTTTTAAATCCGTTTTGGGGCGGGATGTTTACAATGTTTCCTGCCACTTTTTCTTCCGTGTTAATAATTATTCACTGGTACTATGGCGTAAACAGCTTATTTCCAATTTTGCGAAAAGTAGCGGTCGGGTCATTATCTGCATTTACTTATGTAAATATTGTAAAATTTACTTTCCCGGAATTTGGCTTCATTTGGGGGACTATTGTTGCGTTTTTGGTGAGTATAATAATTAGTCTTTTCTTAATAAAATATATTCAAAGTTCCTGGCCCAATAAATCAAATTACTATTTCAAGAAGCTAATAACATCATTCAAATTGCTTTAATATTTTGCATGATTAAAATAAAAGGTAAATGAGTATGAAAAAATTGTTAACAGGCGCCGCAATTATAGATGTCACCCCGCAAAAACCTTTGTTTTTACATGGATATCCTCATGTTGAAAGGATCAGCGAAGGAACTCATGATCCATTGTACGCATCTGCTCTGGTTATTGATAACGGGGAAAATCAAATAGGTCTTTGTACGGTGGATGTTATTTATATCACTAAAGAAATTACCAATCAAGTAAGAAAATCGGTGCATGAAAAAACCGGTATTCCGGAACAAAATTTAATGATATCCGCAACGCATACCCATTCCGGGCCGATAATTTTTGACGATCTGTTTTACGATCCGGTGGTTCCGAAAGCCGATGCGGAATACTTATCGTATCTTACCGACAAATTAGTCGATGTTTATCTAAAGGCATTCAAAAATAAAAGGGAATCCAGAATAGCATTTACAATTGCAGACGGTACCGGGGTGGGAGGCAACCGCAGAAGTGTTACCGATGCGATTGATAAGGAAGTGCCGGTTCTTGTTTTTAAAGATGCAGCTACCGACAAAATAACCGCCCTTTCAACAATTTATTGTATGCATCCGACGGTTTTACATGAAGATTCAAAACTGTATTCTGCCGATTTTCCCGGGTACACGCGAGATTATCTAAGAAATAAATTGAATGACGATGCCGTAATACTTTACCATACAGGGCCTTCCGGCAATCAATCGCCAAGACATTTTGTGAAATCCAATACGTTTGATGAAGCACAGCGATTGGGCTATTTATTAGGTGAAAGAATTATGGAACGTGTTCAAAAATTATCGGATAGTGATTTTCAGGAATGGGTTCCATTAGACGTCCGTTCTGATCATGTTATGTTGCCCAAAAAGGAATTCATGTCGGTAGAAGAAGCCGAAAGCAAACGAATCCAAGCAAAGGAAAAATTGGAAAATTTGAGAGCATCCAAAGCCCCGGCCACAGAAATCAGAACTGCGGAAGTGGATTGGTTTGGAGCGGAAGAGCGCAGACAATTAGCGGAAATGGCCGCAAACGGAGAGCTTGAAAAAGTATATCAGGCTCTTTTACCTATTGAAATAAGTGTAATAAGTATCGGTAACAATCGCTTTGTGTTTTTGCCGGGTGAATTGTTTGTTGAATACTCGTTGATGATCAAAGAAAAATCGCCAAATACTTTTGTGGTGAGTCTGTCCAATGGCGTATTGGCCGGTTACATTGTTACGGAAGAAGCGGAAAAAGAAGGTGGCTACGAAGCTTCGAATGGCATTTTCCCTGCAAAAGCGGGACAGCTTATTGTGGAGAAAGCTCTTGCTCTGCTCAAAAATATGGGGTGAAGCGGATGTCCGGGAAGCAGATAATTATTAAAATGTTCAGCTTCCCATGCTGGTCTGATATGCCGGATGAATTCATTGATGATATGGCCGAACGTACAAAGTCTGCTCTTGAAGAATTGAGAGGAAATAAATGAATATCTCTATGCAAAAGCCGGAAAATATTTATAAAACAATTCTTTCAAAATTATAAATGAGGTCTTATGAAATTCTCTCAAATTCCAAATACTGATTTAAAAGTTTCACGGATTTGCCTTGGCACCATGACTTACGGGGCGCCGGTTGGCAAAGATGAAGCGATTAAACTCACCCATAAGGCCATAGATATGGGAATCAATTTCATTGACACGGCTAATATGTATGAAGGATATAATCGTAGTCCTGGCAGTTCAGGAGGCGTTGCGGAGAGAATTCTCGGTGAGGCATTAAAAGATCGACGGAATGATGTGGTATTGGCGACCAAGGTGGGCATGCCGGTTGGTGATGCACCGGAGGACAAAGGGACGAGCCCGGCGGCAATTCGCAAACAATTGCACAGAAGTCTTAAATATCTGAGAACGGATTTTGTAGATATCTATTACTTGCACAAGCCGGATCCGGATTCGCCGTTAGTCGAAACATTAGCCGAGCTTGCACGGATGATCGGTCAGGGTAAGATTCGCTATTACGGCATCAGCAATTATTCGGCAGAGCAACTTGATGAACTTTTAACCATTGCCGATGAGAATAAATTACCCCGTCCCGTAGTCTGTCAGCCGCCCTTGAGTTTACTAAAACAAGATGTAACAAAAGATTTATTGCCGCTTTGCAAGCAGCAGCAAATTGCCGTAGTTCCCTATCAGATTCTTCAGGGAGGTTTGCTAACCGGCAAGTATCGAAGGGGGCAGCCTTTGCCTGAAAATTCCAGAAAAAAAGAAAAGAATAGCTGGGTCTGGGATTTGACGGATGAAGTTTTTGACCGGCTCGAAGAGATTGAAAGACAGGCTAAAAAGAATGGCATTAGCATGACCCAATATGCGATCCGTTGGGTTCTGTCTCAGCAAGCCGTTGTTTCTGCCATCGTGGGCGTCAAACGGATAGAGCAACTCGAAGAGGCAGTCCGTGCATTAAAATCGGACTAATGATTTTGGCAATGGCATTCTCTCAACAAAAGCAGGACAATTATTGATGTTTAAGCGAGTAGAATACAGATTTTTTAGGGTGGTCAGGTAATGGAAAATCCAAAAATTAATCGGATAAAATGAGCATGAAAAACTCTTCTTTAACTCTTTTGGATTTTGTAATAATAATTGCTTATGGCATCGGTATGTTAGCCGTCGGTTTTTATTATTCGCGCAAGAATAAAAACGTGGATGATTATATGTTGGGCGGAAGGGAAATGAAATCATGGAAGGTTGGAATTTCTCTTTTTGCGACAATGTTCAGCGCCATAACCTATCTTTCTTTGCCGGGAGAATTGATTAAAAACGGTCCTATGATGTTTTTGTGGATAACCCCTGTACCGTTTGTTTATTTTGTTGTCGCCTATTATTTCATTCCGTTTATTATGAAACTAAAAGTTTCCAGCGCTTATGAATTGTTGGAAATCAGATTAGGGCTTCAAAATCGTATTCTCGCTGCCGTTTATTTTTTAATAATGCGTTTATTGTGGATGTCCGTAATTATTTACATGGTAGCCGAAAAAATAATTATTCCAATTTTAGGATTATCCGGGCAAACGGCTTTAATAGTTAGTATTGTAATTGGAATAATTACTATCATCTATTCTTCGTTGGGCGGATTACGCGGCGTAGTTTTAACGGATGTTATTCAATCTTTTATTTTATTCGGAGGAACTCTTCTGGCGATTATTCTAATTTCAGATAAATTGGGCGGTATATCAGCTATAATTCCTTCACATTGGCCTGAAAATTGGGCAGGTTGGGTCTTTTTTGATACCAAGGTTCGAATAAGCTTCGTAACCGTATTTTTGTCAACTTTCCTTTGGTTTGTATTTACGGCCGGTTCCGATCAAATGTCCATTCAACGTTGTTTGGCAACGCGTGATGTTAGAGAGACGCGCAGAATGTATCTAAGCAATCTAGTCGTTGACACACTTGTTCAGATATTGCTTCTTGTCCTTGGGTTTAGTCTTTTCGCTTATGTTAAAATGAATCCGGATTTTATACCTGCCGGAGCGTCTATTTCGGATAACGCCGATAGTTTATTCCCACGATTTATTGCGCATGGCTTCCCGATGGGTTTTTCAGGTCTTGTTCTTGCCGGTTTACTGGCAGCGGCCATGTCAAGCCTTTCTTCCGGCATTAATTCTTCTTCTCTTTCTCTTGTTAATGATTTTATTTTACGCCTTCGGAATAAATCAATGAGCGAAGCTAAAAAAGTAAAATTGGCAACGATTATTTCCTTCCTAATTGGTGTTGCCATTGTTTTGCTGAGCTTAATTATCGGTAACATTAAAGGCAACTTACTAGAATTGACTTTTAAGACGGTTAACATGCTGGTTGCTCCGCTCTTCATTCCGTTTTTCATGGCAATGTTTGTGCGCATGGCAAAACCTAATGCAACTTTCATCGGTACATTTTTAAGCGGGGTTTCGGCATTCATGGTTAGCTTCTCAAACGAGTTGTTCGGAATGAATATTTCTTTTCTGTGGATTATGCCCATTTCATTTGTTGTTGGCGTTGTTATTAGTTACGGTTTAAGTCTTTTCCCCTTTGAAGAAATTAGAGCGGTTTAAATTTAAAAGGTATTAATTACTAAATTGGATTGAACTGAACATGAATAAAACTACATTAACGGATTTGGACTGGGGCATAATAATTGCCTATGGTATTGGTATGTTACTCGTCGGTATTTATTATTCCCGCAAGAATAAAAGCGTGGATGATTATATGTTAGGCGGAAGGGAAATGAAATCATGGAAGGTCGGAGTTTCTCTTTTCGCGACGATGTTCAGCGCAATAACTTATCTCTCTCTGCCCGGAGAAATGATCAAACACGGGCCAATGATATTCTTAATGTTAACGGCGATTCCATTTATTTATGTTACAGTTGCCTATTATTTTATTCCTTTTATTATGCGACTTAAGGTTTCCAGTGCTTATGAATTGTTGGAAACAAGGCTTGGGCTTAAGAATCGTATTCTCGCCGCCGTTTATTTTTTAATCATGCGCTTACTTTGGATGTCAGTGATTCTGTACATGGTTGCGGAAAAAATAATCATTCCAATTTTGGGATTATCTGCGCAAACGGCTTTGACGATTAGCATTGTAATCGGAATCGTTACCATAATCTACTCATCGCTTGGTGGATTGCGGGGCGTGGTTTTAACGGATGTCGTACAATCGTTCATTTTATTCTTTGGAACAATTC
Organism: Calditrichia bacterium; assembly: GCA_027039465.1. Lineage (GTDB taxonomy): Bacteria > Calditrichota > Calditrichia > Calditrichales > Calditrichaceae > Caldithrix. The sequence continues at coordinate 16,685 of JALWEA010000647.1, forward strand.
TGGCAATTGTTCTAATTGTGGATAAATTAGGCAGTGTGTCGGCTATAATTCCTTCACATTGGCCTAAACATTGGGCGGGCTGGGTCTTTTTTGATACGAACTCACGCGTAAGTTTTCTGACAGCATTTGTATCATCTTATTTATGGTATGTATTTACAGCCGGTTCCGATCAGATGTCCATTCAAAGATGTTTGGCCACAAAGGATGTTAAAGCGGCGCGTAAAATGTACTTAAGTAATTTAATAGTTAACACTTCGGTTCAACTATTATTGCTGGTCTTGGGGTTAAGTCTTTTTGCCTATGTTAAGATGAACCCTGGGTTCTTGCCGGCTGGGAAAAATATTTTCGACAGCGCTGATATTGTGTTTCCGCAATTTATTGTACACGGTTTTCCCACGGGTATTGCCGGTCTTGTGCTTGCCGGATTACTTGCAGCGGCTATGTCAAGTCTTTCCTCCGGTATTAATTCTTCTTCACTCTCCGTTGTTAATGATTTCATTCTGCGGCTTAGCAAAAGAACAATGAGCGAAGCTAAAAAAGTAAAGTTAGCAACGCTTATTTCCTTTCTGATTGGTGTTGTCATTGTTATGCTGAGCTTAATAATAGGTAGTATTAAAGGCAACTTACTAGAGTTGACTTTTAAGACGGTTAACATGCTTGTTGCCCCGCTCTTCATTCCGTTTTTCATGGCAATGTTTGTGCGCATAGCAAAACCTAATGCAACTTTCATAGGCACATTATTAAGCGGAGTTTCGGCAATAATGGTTAGCTTCTCTCAGGAGTTGTTTGGAGTTAGTATTTCTTTTCTTTGGATTATGCCTATTTCATTTGTTGTTGGTGTTGTTGTGAGCTACGGTTTAAGTCTTTTCCCCTTTGAGGAGAGTAAAGAAATGGTTATTTAAGAAAGAATAAATGAGTCCACTCTAAAAAGGGGCTAAAGCCCCTTTACGTAATAAAATAATTATTCAGTCCCCATCCTAAAGGATGGGGCTAACAAAATAAAAAGTAAGATGTTAGCCCCAACATTTATGTTGGGGATAAATCTTCGGAGACTCTATATTTTAGCCCTTTAGGGCTTTTTAGAGTAAACACATAAATATTAAAAGCAATATTTAATTATATGTGTGAAAGTTTCTTTTTGAATAATCATTAATAGCTCCGGTGCGAAAAACCGGACTTAAAAGGCTGGTAGAAAATGAAAATTAAAAATAAGGGTATTTTGGCAACAGGCAAAGCCGGAACTGCGCGTGCAATATATACTTTTCCTACGGTTGTTGTTCTTTCTAACGGAAAGCTGTTAGCTACCGCTAGAGTCGGTTCGACAAAAGATTCCCTTGATGAAACAATCGAGATTTTTCGTTCGGTTGACGGCGGGAATAATTGGAGTGAAGGAAAAGAATTATTTCCGAGAACAAAGGTAAACGGTATGGCCGGTTCAATAAAAATTTGTTATTTAACCGAGGTAAAACCGAATCACATTATTGCGGCCTGTATGTGGGTTGACCGAGAGACATATTCCGATAAACCTCTTTTTAATCCGGAAACGGAAGGCTGTTTACCCATGGCAATTTTGCTTTCCGATTCGTATGATAACGGGGATACATGGACGCCGTTGCGAGTCGTTCCGATGCCGGATGAAATTGGGCCGCCAAGTTTGACAAGCCCGATATTAAAGTTAAAAGACGGTAGCCTTGCCATGAGCATCGAGACAAACAAACATTACAACGATAAAGGTAAATGGCATCAGCGTGTAGTACTTTTTCATTCGCTGGATGAAGGTAAAACCTGGGGGAAGCCAATTACCGTAAGTGAGGATGCAAGCGGTAGAATCTTCTACTGGGATTTACGTACCGGCGTGGCTCCGGACGGGCGCATTGTGGCTTTTTCATGGACTTATGACAGCGAGAAAAATAAATACTTGAATATTCATCGCAGAATCAGTCGTGATAATGGCAAAACCTGGTCTAAGCTTGAAGACCTTGGTTTTGCGGATCAACCCTCACATCCCGCCATATTTCAGGACGGTCGTGTTGTACTGGCGTGGGTGGATCGTTTCGGGAGCCAGACGATTCGTGTTAGAATGGCGCCGGCTATCGACCGTCCTTATGATGAAAACACGGAAATTATTTTACATACACAAAAAATTGAAAAATCGGCCATAAAAAGTACCGGCGAATTACTCGGCGACATGAGTCTTTGGAACTTCGGGCTGCCATATTGCGAAGCCGTATCCGATGATGAGGCAATGATCATGTACTATGCCGGTACGGAAATGAAAATGGATATTCATTGGGCAAAACTGCAATTAGATACATAGATGTTATTATCTAATAAAGGTTTGCAAAGGAAGTTTAATATGAATAAAAGATTGTTAGGCAGAACAGGTATTAAGGTTTCCGAGATTGCATTTGGTGGCGTTGAAATTGGCATGCCTTATGGTATAGGGATAAAAAATAAAACGGATATGCTCTCCGAAACAGATGCCGTATCCTTGTTGCGTACCGCTCTTGATAACGGAATTAATCTTTTTGATACGGCTCGCGCTTATGGTAACAGCGAAGCCATTATGGGTCGAGCATTTCATGGTATGAGAGAGCGAGTTGTTATTTGTACCAAGTTCCGACCTTCACGCGATGATAAAGGTAATTTGCCGGGCGCCGAACAATTGAAAAAAATTATGGATACCTCATTGTCCGAAAGTTTAAAAGCGCTGCAAACCGATTACATTGACGTGTACATATTACATTTAACGGATAACTTTTTTCTTAGAAATGAAACGGTAACAGATTGGCTAATCAATTTAAAAAAGAAGGGCATTGTAAGGGCAATAGGTGTTTCTACCTATAAAGTTGAGGAGACCCGATCCGCGATCGAGAGTGGAATTTGGGATGTCATTCAATTGCCTTTCAATCTGATGGACCAATCTCATGGAGCGCTTTTCCCTTTGGCGGAACAAAAGGACGTAGGCATTGTCGTAAGGTCGGTTTTATTTAAAGGCATCTTGAGCGAAAGAGGTAGAAATCTACATCCGGAATTAAAAGATGTTCAGTCTCATATAAAGAGCTATGAAGAAATGTTAAATGAATCCGCACCGGATTTGCCCACACTTGCGACTAAATTCGCTTTATCCTTTCGGCAGGTCTCGTCCGTGCTTGTCGGCATCGACAGAAAAGAGTATTTGCAAAAATCATTAGCGGCGGCCGATGGCCGTTATTTCGATGAAAAGACACTCTCACGACTAAAGGAATTGCGGTATCCCGAGCCGGAGTTCCTTGATTTAGTGAAATGGGAAAGAATGGGATGGCTGAAATAAAAATTCTTTGACGAAGGGGGCATTATGCTAAAATTAGGTATAATCGGAATGAGCGAAGGAAACGGACATCCCTATTCCTGGTCGGCAATTATTAACGGTGATTTTAATAAAGAAGAAATGGCTAAATGCGGATT
>JALWEA010000648.1 GCA_027039465.1 Calditrichia bacterium
AAACGGATTGGGATAATTTTGCTGCAGGGTAAATTGCCGCGGCGCAGATTTACTTGCAGATGCGAATTCCATTCCTGTTGCCAATTCCGCGTAACGTCCGCCGTAATAGCCCATGTCGGCCCGCGCGGTACCCAGTCCTGCGTTGCAATCCAAAAACGTATCCACCGAATCGGGATGTCCGGCGTCGATGGCCGGAGAATCGAAACCCGTGCCACAGGCAGCGCTTTTCAGGTGATAGTTAATCTCCCCGGATTCATCAAAGTTCGGATTGTTCGTCAGGCAGCCTGAGCCGAACCAGTTTTCCGCACTCGCCGAATCTACGATGGAATAGGTAACGGTAGGCACACCGTTATTGATGTAAATTTCCGGCTTGGCGTTGGCGAATAAAATGGAATTGATGATTTCCGGTTTGGTGTCAGGCCCCATCAATTGGAGAGCGCCGCCGCCGTTGGCCGCCTCGTTATCGGCGATGGTTACATTGACAAAACGCGGATGCGCCGGATTCGAAATATCCGAAGTAATGGCCACGGCTCCGGCCAGACCATTGGAAATATTTTGGTCGAATAAAATATTGCTCAACGTTGGCGAACAGCCGTCAATAACCATGGCCCCGCCGCCTTGCGCGCCGTTTTCCGTAAAACGCAGACGGTGCAGGTAAGGATTGGCGTTTCTAATGTACATGGCGCCGCCGCCTTCGGTGTAAATGTTCGTACCGCCGCGTCCGTTGAACTCAAATCGGCAATCCTCGATTTTAGGGCTGGCGTTTTCAATATACATGGCACCACCCAACCGCGCCCTGTTCCGGTAAAAAACACAATGGCGCACCACAACCCGGTCGGAATTGTAAATGGCGATGGCTCCGCCCCCTTGGTAACCCGTCTCCATTTTATCGGCATTATCAAAACGGCAATTCTCAATGATGGACGTGCCTTCTGTTCCGTCGTTTAAATTATTGAAAAAGATACCGTGCCACTTGTTGCCGCCGAAATAGATGAAATTGCCGGACAGACTCAAATTGTTATCTTCAGGCCCTTTGGCGATGAGCACGCCTTCCACCTTGATTTGGTACGGTCCCAAAGCAAATACCCTTTCCACCGAATCGGTAATGCGCAATGTGTCGCCGGCCGGAATCACCACATCGCCTTCGAGATAGATTTTCGGGCAGGTCCATTCGCCGCTCACCTCGCCGATGACATGGCAGGCCGCCAGCGCGTCAGGATTATCATTACTGACCGCAAAAATGCCGTTGTAGGAATCGCTGACAAACACCATGCGGCTATTAGCGGTTAAACCGTTCGCACCGTTTGAATGGTACAGGCCTTTAAGCTGCGGATCGGCCGGATTACTGATATTTAAGAAAATGATTTCGCCCCAGCCACGCTGGATATAAACGTAATTTCCGGAAACGGCCAACTGGTCAGCGTTAAAATCGCCCTCCGCCTGTGTGAACATTCCGGCTAGAGTGGGTGTTTCGGGATTGGAAATATCAATAATCGTAAGCCCAATATAGCTATTGGCAATGTAAGCGTATTGATCCTGCACGCGGATTTTCACGTAATAATCGGAAGTAGATTGACGGAATGCGGTTTTCTCGGCAGGATGGGCTGGATCGGAAACATCGACCACGCTCATGCCCTGATCTTCACCGGCCGTGTACACATAATTGCCCTGCACGGCCAGATCCTCGATCCACCCGGCAGTGGTTACGCGACCTGTTTCATGAATGTTGTTCAGATCGCTGAAATCAATAGCCACCACATCCTGATTCAGCGCGGCATAAAGGATTTTCCCCGAAAAAACAATACTCGAAAAAAAACTGCCCGCCTCGGGGAACTGCCACGATTTCAATAATTGCGGGTCGGAACGGTCGCTGACATCTACAAAATTTAAAAGGCTGTAGCCGTTGGTAAAATCATAGGAAAAGACGAGTGCCGTGTCGCCTTGGACAAAAATCTTCTCCGCTTCCACATTGTTGCCGCCCAAATCCAGATGTCCCATCGTGTGCGGATCGGCCGGATTTAAAACCGAAATAACATCCAGCGTATTGATAGGCGTGGTGCGGTATAAGTAGTAACCCTGCTGAAAGACATCGTAGGTAAGCGAGGAGGTGGCAAAGAATCCGCCTTTATCGAGTGTGGCGGCGTTGTCGTCCTGAAAAGTGTAAACCCCGTGACTTTTTGAAGCGACAATCACCCAATCCTTCCAGACCGTCAGACGCTTGGATGTGGGAGCAGGTTTGGAATCGCGAAATGCGGGCATACCGTTGTTATTAAAAAACAAGTTTACACTGTAATAATCCGTGCTGTACACATGGGCTCCTTTGGCTGTTACAAAACCGGCTGTCCCGGCAGAAAAACCGGAGAAATTAAGCGCAGTATCCTGCACGGTAAAGAAAAACAGGCCGGTCCAGCTATCAGCCACGAACAGGGAATCGTGCTGTAAAAACACGCTGTTGGCCATGGGTGTTTGATTTTGATAATCATCGGTATATTTATTGTAATTGACGCGGTTCAATAAAGTGAATTGTCCGTTGGCATAGCGCAGCATTTCCAGCGCTTTGAAGCCACTGGCTGTAAAGACCGTTTCATTGCGCGCGGTTACATCATTAAAATAGCAATTGTCATATTTGTAATTTCCGCCAAATTCAATACTGTCCGGCTGATAAATTGTAGCTTCCCAAAGGCCTGAGCCACCGGCCGCTATATAAAGGTGATTACCCGTCACGGTCGCTCCCTTGGCTTCAAAATTATTTGCCTCGCCGATAAGCACATTGACCAATTGCGGACTTGAAGCCGATTGAATATCAACTACGGCCACACCCTGAAAGCCCATAGCCACATAAGCGTAATTGCCGGAGGAAGAAATTTCGATGTCCTCAGGTGCGCCCGGCAGAGTGACGCGACCCTGGTCGGATATGTCGCCACTATTGTTTATCGTGGCGCAAACCAATTCGGCGCCGTCCCCAAAATAGACGTGGCCGTCCTCCGTGGAAGCCACGGCAAAGGTCGGCCCTTTGGCCCAACGCCCCTGCAAAGTAGCCTTTTCATCGGTGCCCGTAATTGAGGCCTTAGCTTGAATGGCAAACTGTGAATCTTGTTTTCCTTTTAAATGTGTCGATGTTCGCCCTGCCAAAGCTAAGTTTGCCGATACAAAAACAAACAGGAGTAGGAATAAAAAGCGCATAATTTCCCTTCTTCTTAAAAAATAAAAATTAATTTTATCGAACGGCCGAATCACTTTTAATAAGGAAAGCCTAATTATATCGTTGGGATAAGGTAGGCTTATTTTAGTGATGAAGCTTTCGATCTTAAATCATTACATAAGTTCGTCGCAAAATAACGAATCTTTATTCAAACCCGATAATTGGATTAGATTAAACCCGTTCCGATTAAATGCACGATTTTTCTAAAATATTCGGCATTCTTAACAAATTTTTGCATCTATTATTTCATTGACAAATTAATAACGAAAATAATAGAAAATTTGAGCGGTCAATTTACTTATATTGTTCAATAATGCTGTGATAATAATTACAGATTTAATTTAAGGAAGGATAATTAAAGATTTAATAAAGCGGGGAATGAGCATCCCCGCTTGAGAAAGTTTTTATTTGACTAAGCACATTTTAACACTCTGTTGAAAATTCCCGGCTTTCAAAAACCCGAAATAAATACCGGCCGGTAATGTATTGCCCGAATCGTCTTTGCCATCCCAATGAATCTGATATTGCTTACCGGTTGGCAAGGATTGTTGCAACAAGCTCCGTACTTTTTGGCCGTTGATATTGTAAATATCCAGCCGTGCTTGCACCGTATTTTGCTTGTCAGCAGGCAGGTCGAACACAATTTCCGTTGACGGGTTGAACGGATTGGGATGGTTGGGATAAAGCTTGAATGTCTTTGGAGCAGAATTACTCGTAACATTTAACTGATTTTGCGTTACCTGAACTTTTATGGGACCGTGAAAAGATTTTTGCCCGTTAAAACTAACATCGGCTAGTTTGTAATAATAAGTTGTCCCTTTTTGAACGGTCTGATCCGTATAATGATAGGTTTTACCCACACTACTGTTCCCCTGACCCTTTAATTCGGGATTATCAAGATAGCTATCTATTAAGCTGTATTGCCCGTTTTCCGACAAAGAGCGAAAAATTTCAAATCCCAAATTTTCCACTTCACTCTCCGTACGCCAAGTAAGAAGTACATTTTTTGACTTAACCAAGGCAGAAAAAGAAGCTAAAGTTACTGGGAGAGAAGCATCACCTAAAATATTTCCTGGTGATCCTACGTCCTCAGCATCCCAAACTCCATATGGATTGGAAGTATAGGCTCCATCTATTCCCGATGTAGATAATGACCAGTTAGCGCCATTATTATTAGACTGAGCATTCATCTGATCTTTAGGAATATTTAGATAGATTGAAGACTTATTATTATCTGCAGGCCAAGGAGAAGCATCGTCATAGTTTACTTCATCTATTAAAGTACCACTAGCATTTTTTAATTGAATAATTTCACTCGTTGTTGATGGGCTATTTGCCATACTGAACATGGTTTGTCCTAAATCTTTTAGTGCAATGAGAATATATCCACTCCCCCACGCACCTTGAAAATCACTTGAAGTACTACCACAAATGACAGCGATTCCGTAAGCTGGTAAGTCAACATCAGGAAGAGTATTCGGACCATCTGAATCTTCATCATCAATTGTCCAGTCCTTTAAATTAATTACCGAATTAGTTGTGTTTGCTATTTCAATATATTGTGTCTGTGTAGTACTTTCATCTGAAGCTGGATTATACATTATCTCGGTAATTATAACACTACCTTCTTCCTGAGCAAATAATAGAGATAAGCTTAATAAAAATAAAAAAAGAATCAAATAGATAACACGCATAGCTCCTCCTTATAAATAATAATAAAACTTTTAAGATATGTCTTTTTTTAGAATATAATAATAAAATCCTGCGATGTCCAGATAAAATTACACTTTTTAAAACATATTAATAAAAGTGCTAAGTTTGGCAAATAGTTCTCGAACAAATGTTAAGATTTTTGTGCGACAAATATGGAAGAGGGTATAAGAATGTAAATGTTACAGACGAATTTAATGATTATTTTCGGCAACTTGAAATTTGAAATGTTTTCAATTTCTACCCCTGTAGTCCCATTTATGGGACACAAATTAGTTTGAGAAATTTTGCTCGGTGAGAACATAAGAACTGATTGAAGCAGATTTGTAAGTCCCAACCAACTATAAATCTACTCTTAGGCAAAATTTAACGAATCTTTTTTAGTCCCCTTGCAAGGAAGATTCAGGATGTCTAAAAATAAAAAAAGCCAACCGACGCACCGGTCCTCGCCCAAACACCGATTTACGAATAGCGAATAGACGGATAACGATTTGCGCATTTCTGATTTCCACCCCCTGTTGTCCCCCTCGTATGGGGACACAAAGTGGTTTGGTAGAAATTGCCCGGTGAAGAAATCATTTAAGGTTTGCATAGAATAGTTTCCATTGAACCACTTAAAAATTGGGCCTTGGGCAAAATTCAACGAGTTACTTTTAGCCCCCCTGCGAGGGGGATTTAGGGGGTCTAAAAACTAAAAAGCCAACCCACGCACCAACCCTTACGCAACCACCGGCTTACAAATAACGAATAGACGGATAACGATTTGCGCATTTCTGATTTTCCCCCCTGTTGTCCCCCTCGTATGGGGACGCAAAGTGTCTTGGTAGAAATTGCCCGGTGAAGAAATCATTTAAGGTTTGCGTAGAACAGTTCCCATCGAGCCACTTAAAAATTGGGCCTTGGGCAAAATTCAACGAGTTACTTTTAGCCCCCCCTTGTATATTAAAGTTATTAAGAAAAAAGATCTTTGCATATAAAAAAAATAAAACCGAATTTATCCGACATGTAAGAAGGGACCCCCCTTAGGCATAAAGCCTGTCTCGCAGTTTCTTCTTCATGCCGGATTAAAGTTGGTTAATAACTTGGTTTATAAAAACCGTATTTACAAGGCTAATGTTATCCGGTTTTATTAAAGTTTAACAAACCAAGGAGTTCCCGCATGAAAGAATTTTATTTAGGTTGCGATATCAGCAAAGGCTATGCGGATTTTATTATTATTGACTCTAAGAAGGATATTGTTGAGTCTGCTTTTCAATTGGATGAAACTTTTGAAGGACATAATGAATTAATTAATGTTCTTACGAATTTTTTTAAATCTCATCCAAATTCCATTATTTAT
>JALWEA010000649.1 GCA_027039465.1 Calditrichia bacterium
AATCTCGAAGGCAACAAACTTTCCACCAGCCGTAATTATGCCGTTTGGCTGGATGACTATCTGCAGCGCTTCGATCCCGATCCGTTGCGCTTTGTGTTAGCCAGCATTCTGCCGGAAACCAAAGATTCCGATTTTTCGTGGAAAGATTTTCAGGCACGGCACAATAATGAATTGGCCGACATTTACGGCAATTTCATTAACCGTACATTGACTTTTGCGCATAAATATTTCGACGGTAAAGTCCCGTCTTTAGGTACTTTATCCGATTTGGACAAAGAACTAATCGACCGGCTGCAAAAGGCGCCCGGACGTCTGGGAGCTTTAATCGATAAATACCAAATGCGCGCTTATGTGCGCGAGTTAATGGACTTAGCCCGTTTTGCCAATAAATATTTTAACGACAAAGAACCGTGGAAAACCAGAAAAGATGACCTGCAAAGCTGTGCCACGACTATTAACCTGTGTTTGCAAACCGTGGCAACGCTGTCTGTACTCAGCGAACCGGTTCTGCCGTTTACTTCGCGAGAAATTTGGAAAATTCTGAATCTCGATTTCACTCCGGCATGGGATGATTTTCTCAATAAACGGTTGGAAGAAGGACATGTTTTGGGAAAAGCCAAAATCTTATTTAAAAAAATCGAAGATGATGTGATCGAAGCGGAGATCCAAAAGCTGCAAAAAGCGCTCAAAGGCAAAGAAGAGGCCGAGCCGCAAGAGGAAAAAATCGATTATGAATTATTTCAAAAAATAAAGCTTAAAGTTGCCGAAGTCGTCAAAGCCGAACCCATCCCGAAATCCAAAAAACTACTTAAATTGCAACTGCAGCTGGGTAACGAACAACGCCAAATTGTGGCCGGAATTGCCGAACATTACAAACCCGAAGAGCTCATCGGCAAAAAGATTATAATAGTGGCCAATTTAAAACCCGCAAAACTATTTGGCGTGGAATCCAACGGTATGTTACTGGCCGCCTCCGCAGACGGTAAAATGTCGCTTTTAACCATAATGGATGATTCGATGCCTTCGGGTAGCGAAATTCGGTAATCAGGCTAAAAACGAGGCATCATCATGGAACTTTACGTTGATACGCACGCCCATTTGGATTACGATCTTTTTGACGAAGATCGTGAAATTGTTATTCAACGGGCGATTCAAAACGGCGTTGCGGCCATTATTACCATCGGGGTGGATCTGGAATCATCCCGAAAGGCTGTAGACATTGCCGAAAAATACGCCATGGTTTTCGCGGCTGTCGGCATCCATCCGACGGAATGCGCGGATGTACCTGATTCCGAGTTTGATAAAATAGAAGAGTTGGCGCAACACGAAAAAGTAGTGGCCATCGGCGAAGTCGGGCTGGATTATTACCACATGCGCGCGCCCAAAGAAGTGCAGAAAAACGCCTTTGTTTATCAAGCCCATTTGGCTCAGAAATTAGGTTTGCCTTTAATTATTCATAACCGCGACTCTCACGATGATATGTATGAGCTGATTGTAGATAAGAATATTTCCGAAGTGGGCGGGGTCATGCATTCTTTTTCGGGCACCATCGAATTCCTGGAAAAAATTTTACTAACCGATCTATACATTTCTTTTACGGGCAATGTCACATTTAAAAATTCCAAGTTAGGCGAATTGGTGGAACGCGTGCCGTTGGAACGCCTGCTGCTGGAAACCGACAGCCCCTTTTTAACACCGGTACCTTTAAGAGGCAAACGAAACGAACCGGCTTTCATTATTTACACGGCCCAACATATTGCCGGAATCAAACAAATTCCCGTTGAAGAGTTAGGTAAAATCACAACGGAAAACGCCAAACGATTGTTTAAAAAATTGGATATTTAATACAACCGCTTTATTCCGAAATGAAAAATTAATGAAAATACAATCCAGATAAAGATGAATAAAATTTTTATTTTCCCGGGATATTTCCGTGACCAGCAATGAATCAAGGCGGCCGCTCAAAAAATTCTCGCAAAATTTTTTAACCAATCCTTTTTACCAACGGAAAATCATTGACAGTCTGCAGAT
>JALWEA010000650.1 GCA_027039465.1 Calditrichia bacterium
ATTGTGGTGGGTAAAAAGAATCTAGCCAAGTTTTTGGGCGAGCCCAAGTTTGTTTCCTCCAAACTGAAAGGCAAGAAGGAAGTGGGCGTGGCTACCGGCCTGGCGTGGACGCCTTTCGGCGGCGATATTCTGCGGGTGGAAGTCAATTTGATTCCGGGCAAAGATAAGCTGACCCTAACCGGTAAGCTGGGCGAGGTTATGCAGGAGTCGGCCATGATTGCCGTGGATTACGTTCGCTCCCGCTACCGCAAGTTTAAGATCGATCAAAATTTTACTTCCAAGTACGAAGTGCACATCCATTTGCCCGAAGGTGCGGTTCCCAAGGACGGGCCTTCGGCCGGCGTTACGCTGACCAGCGGTTTGATTTCCGCTTTAAAAAAACAGCCCTTGCCCTCCGACTTGGCCATGACCGGTGAAATCACTCTGCGCGGTAAAGTGCTGGCTGTGGGCGGCCTGCAGGAAAAACTGATGGCTGCCAAGCGCCACGGCATTAAACGCATTATTCTTCCGGCGGAAAACAAACCGGACATCCGTGAACTGAGCAAGGCCCTGCTGGACGGCTTTGAACTGATTTTCGTCAAAGATTACGAGCAGATTTTCGATTACTTGTTCAAGGGGAATGGGAGTAAGGGTTAAGAGGAACGGTATTCGTTATTCGTATATTCGTTAATCGGATGTAGGTTGAATGGTTGATTGGTTAAATGGTTGAATGGGTAAAGTTGTTATTCGAAAAGGGTTGTCATTGCGAACGATCCCGCGAGCCTGCGAGCGGGAGAGTGAAGCAATCCCTTCCAAAGCGGCAACGGCCGTAAGGGATTCTTCATTCCACTGAAGCGAATTCAGAATGATAGTTCACCACATGTCAATAGTAATCACGCTCCTGCGTGACGAGGAATCCCTAACATTATCCGGGCCGTTTCCACAAAAAAATATTGCGGTTTTGAGGCGTGTTATGGAGTCGTCCCGACGGAATGGAAAAGGATTAACGGATGATTAATTTTTTCCACCCCCTGTTGTCCCCCTCATAGGGGGACGCAAAATGCTTTGGTAAATTTTGCACGGTGAGAAAGATATTTTTGGTTTGGGTGATAAAGAATTTCCAAAACAATCTTAAAATGGATGCATTGGGCAAAATTCAACGAACCGTTTTTTATCCCCCTGCGAGGGGGATTTAGGGGGTCTAAAAGGTTCGTTGCCGCTTTTGAGGAGATTGATTCTCCCGACTTCGTCGGGATCGTAATGATAGCCATTAACGAATATACGAATAACGAATAACGTTCCTCTTAACTCTTATACCCTTAACCCTTAACGAGCTTCCTACCCCCCATTTAACCATTCAACAATTCAACCAATTCCCAGTTCCTAATTCCAAGTTTCTACCCCTCCGCCCTCAAATAGTACCAATTCTCCCTCCCCACCAAACGATCGAAAATTTCTTCATTGTGTGAAATCAGCAAAACGCCGCTTCCGGCCGCCATCTTGCGCCGAATGATTTCCAAAACCTTGCGGATACTCTCAAAATCAAGGCCGTTCAAAGGCTCGTCCAAAATAATCAGATCGGGATGCAAAAGCAGGGCGCGCAATAAATTCAGACGTTGTTTCTGTCCGCCGCTGAGATAGGCCACTTTTTGATTCAGAAAGAAGGGCGACAGCGGTTGATCGAACATTTCCTGAATAGCCTGTAAAAGTTCACCGGCATCTTTAAAATTCACGCCCGGTAAACCCTTAAACACATCCCGCACATTGGCTTGCAGATTCAAAGCCTCATCCGCATGCTGGAAGACCATGGCTAGTTTTTTGCCCCAAACGTATTTGCGCCACACTTTTTGTTCCGTGGTTTCATCGAATGACAAACCGGACAGTTCGAAACGCACGGATTCGGGCTTTTGCAAACCGGCAAGGATTTTGGCCAGTGTGGTTTTGCCCATGCCGCTGGGCGCTTTTAAATAGACCAGTTCCTGCCGATGCACAAGCAATGGTTCGGCTCGGTTGCCTTTGGGATGCTTGCTAAAATAAAACGTTTTGCCGAATATTTTAAACGTGGGCGCCACCTGCAAAACCGGCACCGTGTCCGAGGCCTCAGCCGCACTTTGAATCGGGCGCTGGCGCTTCAACCAATCGGTGTAATTTCCGGGTTTAAAATCGAACAATTGCGTCTTTGCTCCGTCGAGTCGGCGCAATTCCTTAAAATCAATATGCGGCAGAAAACGGGCGTGCTTTTGTTCGAATTCGCTGATCATGGAATAGTCGTGGGTGATCAGCAAAACGGTAAACGGCTGCTGTTCGTAACGCTTCAGTAATTCTTGCAGAAAAATATTCCGGTAGTAATTGTCCAGGCTGCCGGTCGGCTCGTCAAAAATAAACAAGCGATCCTTGCCCTTTGCCGGTAAGGCCCATTTCTTGAAAGCCATGGCCAGTAAAATACGCTGCTTTTCGCCGCCGCTGGGCCGGAACGGCTTAGGGTAAACTTTTAGCAAAGGCCGAATATGCGTTTCAAACGGTTGCCGCCACAGCGCCTGTAAAATTTCTTCCTGCGCTCCGATCTTGGCCAGTCGCCCCTCGTTCAATTGCTCATCCAAAGTCATCAGCGGATTCAAATGGGTGGACGGTTCCTGAAACACAAAAAAACCGTCGGCCTGCATGCGCCGCACCGTTTGCGATCGAACATAGCTTTCATACGATTGATCGTTGATCGAAATTTCCAGCTCGTGCGCATCCAGTAATCCGAAAACGGCCTGAGAAATCAGCGTCTTGCCGATACCCGATTCGCCGAACAGCACGGTGATTTTTTGCGGAGCAAGATGAAAATCATCAATGGAAACCAGGGCATGTTCCGCGCTGCGGATGTCCAAACGATAGCGCATCATAGGCGGAACCTTTCGGCCAGTGCATTGGTAATTTTGTACAACGAAAACAGGGTGAACACAATAACAAGGGCCACGCTGATGCCCTGCAAGTGCAAGAAGAACAAATTGGGCAGGTAGCCCGGATGGGTCAAACTGTAACCGATGGCCAAAATGTCCTGCTTGCTGTCGATGTTGGCCAGCAGGCTGCCCAGCGTCGTCGGCAAATTGACCGCACTGACGCGCGTACTCAATCCCACCGAAACGATGAAATCCACGCTGCATTGCAGAAAAATAGCGGACGAAAAGACGGCGATCATCTTGTTCAAAATATGGCGACGGCTGTTTTTCCACAAAATATCGTAATTAATGATGCGTGCATCGGAAATGCCCGAAACCCGCATGGCATTAAAAAAATCGGATTGGCGGAAGTAAGCGATGCGCTCCCGCAACAAGGCCACAACCTCAGGAAAAATGAACAGGCTCAAAAAGACGGACATCCACAGCATGATGCCCAGGCCGCTGCGAATGTGTCCCGTTTGGATGCGGTAGGTAATCCACACATAACCCAAAAGAACGCCCACGATTTGCGGCAGAGAACGGATGAGGTTCAGGGCAAAATGCAGAAGGCCCGCCGCCACGTCTTTTTGTCGGTCGCTGAAAAATTCGATTAAATAAGCCGTTAGCCAGGCCCAGACAAAACTCAAAACGACCACAAGACCGGCGATGAGCAGAGAGTGCACAAAAGCGATTTCCAGCAGGTGCCGTTCGGGTGCGTTCAGGAAAAAGAAATCCCACAGCCAAAGTAAAAACAGGCCGCCCGCCCAAGCCAAAAAGTAAACGCGCGCGGGAAAATGCGCCCAACGTTCCGTTTGACGTTCCGCAGCCGACAAAACCTGCGCCGCCCGTCGCCTTCCGTTTTGCCAAAGCGCTTTAAGTTGAGCGTCGTGCCTTTGTATTTGTTTTAATAAAAATTTCATTGGTAGCCCAGTCGTTTTTTAATGCGATACAACAATACATCGGTCGCCCATTCTGTGGCCTTGACCAGCAAAAAGATTCCCCAAATAATCAGCACGGCCAAATCGTAATTGCGGTACAGCAACTGTTGCAGCAGCTCGTAGCTCAGATGGCCGTGGATGTTCAGCGCCATTTCAATGATGATCAACCCGGTAATGATAAAGGCCGCCTGTTCCTTAAAAGTGGCCAAATACTGAAATCGGGCATTCATGAAAATATGTTGCAGCACATGCCCGCGAAAATTTTTACGCAGCCCGAACAAAGCCCGCCACGAAATACCGGAGCGCCTGCCAAGCCGAAAGTCGTTTTTCAGGTTCTTAACCACCGCGGTACGCACGTAACCCTTGCGGCTCTCGTTCAGCAAAAAATGGTAAAACTTGTTGGCGTAAGTGATCAGCACGCCGTTGGACACAATGCCCAGCAAAATCATAAACAGTGTCGATTCCGTGTCAAAATCGGATTTGATGGAATAGGCAAGCACGTAGGCCGGCGCGAACAAGATGAAATAAACGAAGATTTTCAGCACCGCCACCCCGCAGGCGCGCCCCAGGGTTAGCAGGTTTTTTTTGTTGGAATTCAATAGCGCCCGCCGCGCAGCCGTTAAAATTTTCACCGCATCCGGCGGCGGGTGTTGCTTGTATCGTAAAAACAAAAAGGTGCCCAAAGTTTGTACGCCGTAGTAGGTGAATGCAATAACCAGCAGGTAAATCCAGATGAAATTCCAATACATGCCAAACAGTGCCCCGACGGAAATGCGGTTGGAAATCTTTTGCCGGTATTGGGTCGAAGTCAACTGTGCCTGCGCTTTTTGCAATTGTTTCAGTTGCTGCCAGTAAGTTAAAAAGCGCGTACTGTCCGCACCGGCAAAAGTGGCGGCCATGTCTTTAAATAACCGGTTCTGAAACGGATCGTTCGGGTCTAATTCCAGCGCGCTTAAATTTTGCACTTCTTTGGCGGGTAAATGTTGGGACGACTTTTGTGGTCGCGTCGCCCAAAACAGGCCGAATAAAATCAGGCTGACAAAAAGCGTGCTGCTCAGATGTTCGCGATGGATTTTCTTCATGGCCGTTTCCGTTGAATGGTAAATGTCCCCTCTTGCGCTTCCCGCATTGTAAATCCGAATTGTCGGCAAAGACGGTTTAATTCCGTTTTGAACAGGCGCGTACTATCTTGCCATTTAGCCAGCCACTGCGGTTCGGAAAAAACGACCCGCAATCGGTTGCCCTGCCGTATTAACCGCCATTGCGGCGCCGGTTGATTTTTAAATTTGCCGGTGGTTTGACGAAAATAATCGAATAGTTTTTGGTACACCCGGTTTTTGCGGTTCAAAAAATAATTAACCTGCTGCACAAAGTCCTGTAAATTTCGCTCGCTTTGGAGTTGCCTTTGATCCACCTTTTGCAACCGATACCGGTACCGAACGGCCAAAAAGGCAAACAGGTAAGGCTTGTGCAAGGTGCGCAGGTAATAATATTTCCCGTGACGAAACAAACGAACGAATTTTTCTCCAGCCTGACCGTTGCGAACGGTTTGCAACGTTTTGGGTTGCAATAAGGGCAACGGCTGTCCGGATTTAATCTCTACCGTATCCTTGAGCACGGTGACCTTTTTCAGTAAGCGATGGTAGCCGGAATTCTCAATACCGGCCGGTTGACCTTGCGCATTTAAAATAAGAAAATATCGGCGATTTAAAAAAACGGCGCTTTGCACGGAAGTAATACCGTCGGGCAAGGTTTCCCGCTCTCCCAAAAAGATCGGCACAAAAGAAGGCCAATCCTTCTTAACGGTCTCGGGCACCGAGCGTTGATAAGCGTCCAGAACGGTTAAAGCCCGCGGATGTTCCACAATCCAAACATCGCTTGTTTTAGCCGCCTGAGCCTGTAAAATGAAGCAAAGAATAATCGATAAAAGAATACGCATTCAAACCGCTTTCGCATCTGTTTTTTAAAGAGGTTAAGGATTTTAGCCAAAGTTTGCAAGACGAAAGTACGGGAGGAGGAAGGATGTTAAGAGTGTAAGGGTTGAAGGGTTAGGTGGGAAAAACGTTATTCGTGTATGCGTTATTCGTTAATCGTAAAAAGTTAAATGGGGGGTAGGAAGCTCGTTAAGGGTTAAGAGTGTAAGTTGCGCCGTGCAAGCCCATAAGGTGGGGATTTATGGCGTATGATGAAACACCTTTTAACCTAACCTGTTCCGATGAAAGAGCGGAACCCGGCAAGGACTGGTCATCCACCGGAAGCGCGTTTTGCACAGTCAGCAGAGATGCTGGCGTGAAGCGTAAACAGCGACTGATGAAGGTATAGCGTTTAGCTTCGAAAGTTAACTCAATGTTGAAGCATTAAAGTTCTTAACCTTTGGTGCAACATCTG
>JALWEA010000651.1 GCA_027039465.1 Calditrichia bacterium
ACGCACCTCCTTAAATTAGGTTTAACATTATTGCTGCTTAACCTAAAGCAATTAATATGCCACAAGTTTTAACTTATTGTAATTATGTGATTTAAAGTTTTGTCTCGGATGATGTGTTAAATTAATGATAGTAAATAGAGCAAAATTTGCGCATACATATTGATAAATATGCACACATTGCTATTATTTGCATAATTTTAAACAGATTAAAATAAAGTATGCTTAAATTGGCGTGCTGCGACATTTATTTGAATTCGTTTTTTTTTACTAATAAGTTTAGCCGTTGAATTTACTAAAACGAGAATTGAGGATTTTATGGCAGAGAAAATAAAATTGCTGTTTCGCATCGGATATGTATACCACAAGGCGGCCTTTGATCCGGTAATTGAGTATTTAATGAACGATCCCAAATACGATATTTGGTTTTCTTTGGACGCCGAGAAGAAGCGTCGTTTTTTTATTATCGATTTTCCTTATCATCATAAAATCGTCAAAGAATGGGAAAAAGCGGGCTACCGGTTCACCGATCAAAAAAAAGGATTTGATATTGTTATTACCGGAGACACTCTGCGCGATGCACCGGAATACGGCAAAACCCTGCTTTGCTTTTTAAACCACGGCACGGGTATTAAAAATATTTTGTACCGCAATTTGGCCAAAGTTCCCACGCACCGTTACCAAATTTTCGTGGAAGGCCCGCATCGTGTTAAATCGCTGCTTAGCTCGCCCTCTTTGGGTAAAAATGAAGTGCATTTGGTCGGCTTGCCCAAACTGGATTTCTATTTTCAGGGAAGGTTTAATGATCGGGAAGGGTTGTTGCGTCGCTGGGGATTGGATCCCAAAAAGAAAACGGTCTTGTACGCGCCAACGTACAAACCCACTTCGCTTTATGATATTAAAGACGATATTTTTGAACAGACCAAGGATTTTAATCTGATCATTAAATTGCATCCTTATAGTTGGATGGGCAAATACGCGCCGCATCGTCAACATCGCATCTACGAACGCAGAGTCAAAAAATACAACCATGCGGTTTTGCTTCCGTTTGAAGAATACAATATCGTGCCGTATTACGCGGCGGCCGATACTATCATTAGCGAAGCTTCCAGTACGGTGTTCGATTTTCTGGCCTTCGAAAAATTTGGCATTGTTTACGATCTGCCTTGTGACAACTTAAAGCACTCCGACGGTCAGCCGCTGCTGGAGATCGATAATCGTGAGTTTTTAAAAGGCGCCTTTGTGCACATCGGTTCCGGCAAGGAGATCGGCAAAGCCATCGAGCAGGCGCTGAATCCAACGGAAGAAATGAAAGAAAAGGCGGCCGTTTACCGGGACGAGTTATTCTACAAGCTGGATGGCAAGGCGACCGAACGTTTCGTTAAAAAAATGGAAGAACTTTATTATGAAGGCGGGCATGAGAATATTCCCGAATAAGATTGTTTTGAGTTGTCTTTAATAATAAAGAGAATCCCTGAAAGTAAAATTAAAAATTTCTAATCGATGGTTGACGCATGGATTTTAATTTTAATACCGTTTCCGTAAAAGAGTGCCAACAAATCGGAAGTTTGCTTTAATGCTGCCTTTTGTTTTTACACCCGCTTATGCTGAAATTCATTACCGTTTCCGCTATTTTTTCAGTCTGCTCAAAAAAAGCGAACCGGAAATTATCGCCGATGTGCCGTATCGGGTGGAACGCCCGCAACCGCTACCGGTACTTTTGCTGATCAAAGACGCCGACGCTTATCCGATTCATTTGCAAAAGGCGGAAGTATTTGTGAATGGGCAAAAGGTGGAAAGCCGGTCGTTCGACACCTTGATTAATCGACATTTTTATGAGGCCGTTTTGGAAGTTCCTACGGAGAAGTTGCAGGCGGGCAAGACGGAAATTGCGGTTAAAATTTGGTACGGTATTAATGGCAAAGCTAAAGTCTGTTTTAATGATAATTACCGCACCGGCAGCAAAGCGCCGTTCATTTGTTACGTTTCCGATGAGGCGTTGCCAGCCGAAGACGGGTTTTTTTACGGTGATTTGCACAGCCATTCTTCATTCACGGAAGATCAAATCGAATTCGGCGCCGGTTTGGAGAGCATGAGACGCATGGCCGGGGCTGTCGGGCTGAATTTCTTTGCGGTAACCGATCACTCCTACGATTTGGACGATATGCCCGACAACTATCTTGTTAACGATCCGCAACTGCGCAAGTGGTCGGCTTTTAAACGACAGGTAGCTCAATTGAACGCCCGGCCTTCCGGTCCGGTGATTATTCCCGGAGAAGAATTGAGCGTGGGCAATCGGAAAAATCAAAATGCGCATTTATTGGTTTTAAATAATCCGGATTTTATTGAAGGGCGCGGTGATAGCGGAGAGAAGTGGTTCCGTTTTAAACCCGATCACCAAATAGATGACATTCCGGCCTTGATCAGCGAACAGGCGATGCTCATTCCGGCGCATTCGGCCGAAAAAGTGCCGCTTGTTCAAAAATTATTCATTAACCGCGGTGAATGGTCTGAAGCGGATTTGCAGCATCCGTTTTTTACGGCGGTACAAAGCATTAACGGCGGCAACGCCAAAGAAACGGAAGCGGGTATTCGGCAATGGGTGCGTTTTTTATTAAAAGGGCGAAAACGCACTTTGATTGCCGGTAATGATGCGCACGGGAGTTTTGCGCGCAATCGTCATATTAGCATTCCGTTCGTTTATTTGCGGGAGAGCCTCAGGCATCGGTTCGGGGTCTGGAAAACCAGCGTTTTCATCCGGGATTTTGACCGTCGTCCCGAAACCATTTTGCAGGCTGTTCGGCAAGGGCAGGTAATGGTGACCAACGGGCCGTTTGTGAATTTGCAGGCGCGCGGCAACGGTGATTGGATTCCGATGGGCGGCCAAATCGATAAAATTAAAGAAATACGCCTTCAGGTACGTTCCACGCGTGAATTCGGCGCTGTTCAAAACATTCGCATTTTGGGCGGCGATCTGCGACAGCGGAAAGAAACGGTTCTTTGGCAAAAAACGTTTGACGCAAATCAAACATTTGAGCGGCAGGAAAAAATTTCTTTGCTTGTTTCGGAGGCAATCGGTTATATTCGTTGCCACGTGATCAGCGCAACCGATACGGAACGCTTTCAGGGCTTAACCAATGCAATCTATTTGAAAAGGAACGTATGAAACCAAATCTTAAAAATTTAACGGAATCCAAAAACTACAACGCGCAAAAATACTTAATCATTTTTCTTTTAATGCTTTTTAGCGCAACCGTTTGGGCGCAACAACCGTCCAGGCCGGATGGTGACCTTTCTTTGTTCAATGGCAAAATCATCAAAGATGTGGTCATTGTCGGTAATAAACACACCGAACCCGAGGTCATTCGTCGTGAACTGCTTTTTAAAACGGGCCAACCGTTTAATGATGTTTTGATAAAGAAATCGAAGCGGCGCCTTGAAAATCTTTGGCTGTTTAATCGGGTGGAATTCATTCCGTTTGCGACGAGCAATCGGGGCGATAGTGTCTCGGTTATTGTGGCGGTTACGGAGCGCTGGTATTTCTTCCCGTTTCCGGTGTTCGAAGTCCAGGATCGTGATTGGCATAAATTAACGTACGGATTTGGTTTTGCCCACACCAATTTTCGCGGATGGAATGAAAAACTGGTGGCCTCGTTGCAATTCGGCAACCGGCCGGGAATTAAATTCTCTTATTTAAATCCTTGGTTAGCGGGGAATTTACATCTGTTCATCGGATTGTATTTCAGAACGTACCGTTTGAATAACTATTCCTACGATTTTCCGGAAAAACATGTGTATGCGGTTGTCCATTTAGGCAAGTATTGGACGCGTGACTTTTTTACGGAGCTGAGTTTTACCCGGGATCAGATTACAGTTGACGGTAAAGATGCCCATTACATGGCAACCCAAAGCAAACGTGACGTAAATTATGGTCTTACATTAAGCTCATTGATGGATTATCGGGATTTGTACGCATATCCGTCCAAGGGCTGGTACCTGAATGTGCAAATTTCCAAAATGGGCCTGTTTGAGCCCAAATTGGATTACTGGCGCTATTATTTTGATTTTCGAAAATATTTTAATGTAAAGCCTTTTATTTTGGCAGGGCGCATTTTTACCATTCAAACGCAGGGCAAGCTGCCGGTTTACGATCGGGTTTACATCGGCTATTCCGAGCGCATTCGCGGGCATTTTAATGAAGTCTTTGCCGGAAATCAGGCCGTTATTTTGGGTGCAGCCGTTCGGATGCCTTTGATTCCAGTACGTTATTTTACGTTTAAATCATTGCTGTTACCGGATGTGTTTACAACGAATGTGAAATTCGGTGTTAATGTCGGAGCATTTGTGGAATCCGGTCAGGTCACCCAAACACGCAGGCAATTTGCTTTACGCAAAATGGTAACCGGGTATGGTGTGGGGTTGCATTTTCTTTTACCGTACGTGGAAGTGTTGCGTTTGGATTTGGCCTTTGACGAAAAATGGCACCATCAGTTTATTGTTGAAATATTGATGCCGTTCTGATAGGCTATTGAAATGAAAAGAATCGAAAAATAATCATTGGTGTGTTTACTTGAAAACGCCCTAAAGGGCTATAATACATAGTTTTGAAAATTATCCCCCAACATAAATGTTGGGGCTAACGTATTTCTTTTTAATCCGATAGCTCCATCCTTCCGTTTACATCCCGATTTGTCGGGAAGGATGGGACTAAATTATCGTTTTAAGCAAAAGGGGGCTTTTTTAAAGGGGACTCATTAATATTAACAAAAAATATTTGAAATTTAAAAGAATAATTTGTCTTCCCTTAATTCCTCTTCCCTGAGATATCAGGAAAGGGGTTAGGGGATGGGTTAAAAAACAAAGAAGCAACTAAAAATGTTAGAGACAAACACTCAAATTATACAGCGGTACCCTTAACTCTTAACCCAATAACCAATCAAAAAAGGAAGTTCGATGAAAGCGATTTTACTGCACAAAACAGGAAAACCGGAAGTTTTAAAATACAGTGAAGTACCCGAGCCGGAAGTAGGGCCAGGACAGGTACGTGTTAAATTGGAATACATCGGCGTTAATTATGCCGAAATTCTTTCGCGAAAAGGATTGTATGGTTGGCGGCCCAAAGGGCGGGCCTATATTCCGGGCATGGAAGGTTCGGGCGTAATTGAAGCGGTTGGCGATGATGTGGATCCTTCATTGATCGGCAAACCGGTTATGGTGGGCACGCAATACGGTTGCTATGCCGAAAAAGTGGTCGTACCGGTGAGTCAGGCTTTACCGGCCATCGAAGGATTTACCATGCAGGAAAACGCCGCCTTTGCCGTGAATTATTTAACCGCCTGGGTGGCTTTGTTCGAATTAATGAAAACGCAACCGGAGGAGACGGTACTCATTACGGCTGCGGCCGGCGGCGTTGGTACGGCGGCCGTTAAATTGTGTGCGGCGCACGGAAACAAAATCATCGGTTTGGCCGGAAGCGATCACAAGTTGGAACTCATTAAGCAATTGGGCGCCCAAAAAGCTTTAAATTATCGCAGCCAGGATTACGGCAAAATTATCAGGCAGGAAGACGGCGGCGTGGATGTGGTTTTGGAAATGATCGGTGGGAAGATCTTTAAAACCAATGTCAAATTAACGCGTCCTTTCGGCCGTTTGGCGGTCATCGGCTTTGCCAGTCTGGATTTAAAAAAGTGGAACCCGCTTTCCTGGTACAAAACCTACCGGGATATTCCTCGCGTTGACATTGCGACCATGTCGCATCAGGCCATCGGTATTTTTTCGGCGCATTTGGGTTATCTGCTCAAAAATCCGCAGCGCATGCTGCAAAGCTATGAACATTTGCGCGATTTTGTGGTGAAGCACAATATTCATCCGGTGGTGGGCAAAGTGTTTGCGTTAAAGGATGTGGCACAGGCGCACCGTTGGATTGAATCGAGGCAGAGCACGGGGAAAGTGCTGCTGAAGGTGTGATGTTCCGACAAGAGTTTAATACAATCCCTGCAAATTTAATTTCATTTGTCCCGTTTGGGACAAATATTTTTTAGGAATGATTTCTCCCGAATTTGAAAATGTGGGTTATTATCGGAATTCCCTGTCGGGAATTTTTACAAATTAAACTCTAACTCCGCTGGATTTACGTAATAGGTATATCTAATTCTAATTTTTTAATCAAATTTTTAGTTTTGGAATTTATTTCAGCCAGATGCCACTTTCCATTAATTTTGACTTGTTTT
>JALWEA010000652.1 GCA_027039465.1 Calditrichia bacterium
CATTTACACCGAACGGGTCGTCACAATTAAAACCTGTTTTTTCACCGCATGGAAAGTGGTTTTCATATTTTTCAAGGGATGATTATAAACTGTATTTATTGAACTTAAAAACCGGAGAACAAAAAGGTTTTCTCTATGGTTGGAACCCTGTTTTTTCATCGGATGACCGTTTCCTGTTCTTTTTAGGTTCAGGTTCGGGAGGTAGGGATATTTTTCGCTACCGAATGGAAGATGGTTCACTTCGGAATTTAACCAATTCAACGGTTCAGGAAAAATCTATTAGCCTGAATGAAGATAATACCAAACTAATATTTTGGGGATATCTTAATGTCGAGAGCAAACAAGGTTCGCCGATCTTCTTAATGAGCCTGCAAAATAATAAAGTTGTTCAATTAACCAATAATGATTGCAGTAATGCCGACCCGATTTTTGTTTCTGAAAATTGACTTAAAATTGTGTTGGGTTTATTTTTTATTTACTTAAAAATGGAAGTTTAAGGAAAGGAATGGCTACAATGAAGAAGTTCAAAAAAATAGCTTCCTATCTTTTTATTTTTTTGATGCCTATTAGTATTTCAACCACATCCGTTGATTCTTCCCAAACACAAATACAGATTTTCGGAGATTTAGGTCAATACGGATTAATGGCTCGCGATTGCAATGGCGTTTCCCATAAAAAGGCCATCGGGTTTAAAGAAGTAAGTGCGTGCGTAAACCACATAATTAATAAAAATATTAGTGTGGGCATTTCCGCGGAAATGGTAAATGATTTAAAACAGACAAAAACAAGCTTTGATTTTGATTCAACCATTTACAGCTATTCCAAGCGCAACAGTTTTGTGATTACCCCCAATTTGGATTTTACTTTTAAAGTAATGTCATTTGGCATTGCCTATTCATATACCTCGGCAGGGATTTACGACGGCATCGGTCGTCATGGCTGGATTCCTGGCGCATATTACCGCATCGGACCGCCCATTCTTAATTTCCGTGCACAGGTTTTCTACGATCAACCTTTTTATTTGAACGGTTTCGGTAGTTTGGGGTTGAACAGCACCATTTTTAAAAAGACCAATATGTTCATTGGCGTAAATCTGGCTCCTTACGATGCTTTTGGTTCCTTAGTAAAAGTGTTTTATCATCCGAAACCTGGTCTTAGTTACAGTGCCATTTTTCGTTTGGGACGTAGCGAAGGAATAAATGAATACGCCTTTGGATTGGGCATGAGTTGGGTGCTACACTGAGATGAACAGAGCAGAAACGTTGTTCGTTAATCGTTAAAGGGTGATAAGAGTTAAGGGAAAAAATCGTTATTCGTGTATCCGTATATTCGTATATTCGTTATTCGCAATGACAACCCTTATCGAATAACAATATTACCATTTAACCATTCAACAATTCAACCCACATCCGATTAACGAATAAGGCATCTCGATTCAACCGGTTACCGCCTCAATTCCCAATTCCCAATTCCTAATTCCCAGTTCCAAATAAACATTCCATTGGCCACTTTTTTTGCAACCCTATTGAATATTGTTCGTCTTTGGGTGTATGTTACCTGTGAATGCAAATGGACAAATCGATAATGATTTTCAATAAAAAACGGAGGAACTATGGAGTTATGGCACTTGTGGATTATTTTAGGGGTAATCTTTTTCATTGTTGAAATTTTTACCTCGGGTTTTATTGTAGCCATGTTCGGACTTGGATGCCTTGTGGCTGCAATTCCCGCCTATTTCCATCTTCATTTCCTGTGGCAATTGTTGATCTTTAGTGTTGCCACTATCATCTTTTTCTTTACCGTTCGTCCATTCTATTTAAAATATTTGTATCCGGCCCAAAAGCAGATCCCCACCAATGTCGATGCTTTGATCGGAAGAGAAGGCGTGGTGATCGAAGATATCGATGTACCTGCCGGTAAGGGGCGCGTTAAAGTCGGCGGGGAAGACTGGAAAGCGAGCAGTCGAAAAACCGAAACGATTGCCAAAGGGACAAAAATTAAAGTTACCGCCATAGATGGGG
>JALWEA010000653.1 GCA_027039465.1 Calditrichia bacterium
AGGCATAATAATCCGTATTAAACAACAGACCGGTGCTCGTTTCCGTATGGTAAAAGCCGTACGGCTCACGACCCGCAACGCCGTCGATGGCGTAAATGACCCCGTGTGGTTCCAAATCCGATTCCAATTGTGCCGGATACCAGTTTTCCACCCAAAAATCGTACAAGTGCGGATTGTTGGTGCGCAATTGAATGATCAGGCCGTTGATATTGGCATTCCATTCAAAATACCGGTCGTATTTCAGATGTGCTTCGGCTTCGGCTAGTAAAGCGGCGCGTTGCTCCGATGTAACATCGGCGGAAACGGGAACCGTTTTTTGAATGCGTGTACGGTAGTTGTTTAAACGTACGTATTTAATCTTAGCCGGAGTTTGCAGCTTGCGAAGCGCTTCGGTAATGCGGTTCAACCCTTTTTCCAATTCTTCCATGGAAGTGGAATACGAAATGCGGATGTGTTTGTCCGATCCGAAGGCCGCACCTGGCACCACCACCACTTTGGCTTCCTTCAGCAAATAATAAGCTAATCCGTAGGAATTGCGAATATAATGACCGTTTGCCTCTTTACCGAAGTAGGCGGAAACGTTGGGGAAAACGTAAAAAGCGCCCTCGGGTTCGTAACAGTGTAAATCCGGAATGCTGTTTAAACGCTGCATGACATAGTTACGGCGCTTTTGAAATTCGGCCACCATGCGGTTAATTTCGTACGAAGGGCCTTGTAATGCAGCCAATGCGGCATATTGCGAAATGGTACTGGCGTTGGAAGTGGAATGGCTTTGAATCTTATTGGCCGCATCCACAACTTCTTTAGGCCCGGCCATGTAACCGATGCGCCATCCGGTCATGGAAAAAGCCTTGGAAAAACCGTTAACAACAATGGTTTTTTCTTTTATTTTTGGACTCAAAGAAGCGAAACTCGTCAGGTGAAAATTGTCGTAAATGAGCTTTTCGTAAATTTCATCGGCAATCACAAAAACGTCTTCACCTTCCAGCACTTCGGCTACTTGACGCAAATCCCGCTCGGAATAGGCCGCGCCTGTCGGATTGGAAGGATTGCACAAAATCATGGCGCGCGTATTGGCCGAAATTGCATTTTTCAACTGATCGGCCGTAATTTTAAATCCGTTTTCTTCCCTGGCTTCAATAAATACGGGCGTGCCGCCGGCCAGCCGCACCATTTCAGGATACGACACCCAATACGGCGCAGGAATAAGCACTTCGTCTCCTTCGGCGACCAGGGACAAAATCACATTAAAAATTGCCTGCTTGGCTCCGTTAGTCACCACAATTTGAGCGGGATCGTATTCCAAACGATGCTCTTTCTTCAGATAGCCGGCAATGGCCTGACGCAGGGCTAG
Organism: Calditrichia bacterium; assembly: GCA_027039465.1. Classification (GTDB taxonomy): domain Bacteria; phylum Calditrichota; class Calditrichia; order Calditrichales; family Calditrichaceae; genus Caldithrix. The sequence continues at coordinate 1,355 of JALWEA010000653.1, forward strand.
AGTCCCGGCATTAATGGTGTATTTGGTGTGATTTTCATCGATGGCCTTTTTACCGGCTTGCTTGATGAAATCGGGTGTAGGGAAATCCGGCTCGCCAACGCTGAAATCGACAACATCAATTCCCTGCGCACGCATGGAAATGGCCTGAGCCGCAATTTTCATGGTGGGAGAAATACCAATTTTTTTTATCCGTTCACTAAGCACGTTAAAACCTCGTCTGCTTTAATAATCCAGTTTGCCACATTGCAAAAAATATCCGAATCATTCGCGAGTATCAGGGCAATGTTCTTAAAAACAATTACCGGTTTCTGTCCGATGCGCTATTCTTCTTCGGATTTTGATAATTTGTCCCGTAAGAACTTTTTCAGATCCGCACCGGTAAGCGATTCGACGATTTCGGGCAATTGGGAAAGGATGTCGGCAACCTGACCGGTAATTTTGGAAGAACCCAATTTGCCGTCGCTTTCGATCATCACAATCTTATCCAACTTGCTCAGCGGTTCGGAAACCGCAGAAGCCAATTCCGGCATCTTATCCAAAATCATCTGGTAAATGGCTGCCTGATTGTACGATTCGAATGCTTTGGCCTTGGCCTGCAAGCTTTGAGCTTCGGCTTCACCCAGCAAGCGAAGCTTTTCCGCTTCGGCTTTGTCTTCGGCG